>JBFMEU010000014.1:0-46684 GCA_040753155.1 Bacillota bacterium | reverse complement strand
TCAGGAGTCAGAATGAGAAAACCAGCGAAAACATTTGAAGATTTACTGGTATGGCAGAAGGCGCACCTGTTCGTACTTGCGGTTTATCGTTTATCCATGGCGTTTCCGAAGTGTGAGATATACGGTCCATTCTGAATCCTGACTCCTGAATTCTGAATATCTGAATAGTAACAGAGTTTCTACTATCAGTTTACCGTTCCCAGCACCAGGGGGCGCTGCCGCGGAGCCTCGTCGCCGATATGGTAAGCCTCCCGCAAGAGGGCGGCGGCCTCCTCCAGCCGGTCCCGGGCGTTGTAGTGGAGTTCGGCCAGGGTTTCGCCCTCACACACCCGGTCGCCCACCTTCTTGTTCAGCACCAGGCCCACCGCCAGATCAATCACCGAGTCCTTGCGCTCCCGGCCGGCACCCAGCAGCATGGCCGCCCGGCCTACTTTGGCCGCGTCTATGCCTGTTACGTAACCCCTGCGGGGCGCGGCGGCGGCGCTGCGGCCGGCGGCGGCGGGCAGTTGATCCGGGTAGTCCGCCACCCCGGGGTCGCCGCCCTGGGCGCTGATGAATTCCTTGAACTTGGCCAATGCGGTGCCGTGGTGCAGCAGACCCCAGAGCCTGGCCACCGCCTCTCCGGTGTTCTCCGCCACCCCGCCCAGAACCAGCAGGTGGGCCCCCAGCTCCAGGCACAGGGACTCCAGGTCCCGGGGACCGTTGCCCCGCAGGGTCTCCACCGCCTCTTTAACCTCCAGGGCGTTGCCTACCGTCCGGCCCAGGGGCTGGTCCATATCGGTGACCAGGGCCACCGTCCGCCGGCCCGTAAGCTTGCCGATGTCCACCATGGCCCGGGCCAGGGCAAAGGCGTCCTCCTTCTTTTGCATGAAGGCGCCGCTGCCGGTCTTGACATCCAGGACAATGGCGCCGGCGCCGGAGGCGATCTTCTTGGACATGATGCTGGAGGCAATCAGGGGGATGCTGTCCACGGTAGCGGTTACGTCCCGCAAGGCGTAAAGCTTTTTGTCCGCCGGGGCCAGCTGGCCGGTCTGGGCCACCACCGCCACCCCCACCCGGCGCACCTGGGCTAAAAACTCCCCGGTGGTCAGGTCCACCCGGAAACCCGGAATAGCTTCCAGTTTGTCCACGGTGCCCCCGGTATGCCCCAGCCCCCGGCCGCTCATTTTGGCTACCGGCGCCCCGGCGGCCGCCACCAGCGGCGCCAGCACCAGGGTGGTTTTGTCCCCCACGCCGCCGGTGCTGTGCTTGTCCACCTTGCGCCCGGGCAGGGCCGAGAGATCGGCCCGGTCACCGGAATCGACCATGGCCATGGTGAGGGCGGCGGTTTCCTCCGGGTTCAGGCCCCGGAAGTAAATAGCCATCAGCAGGGCCGAAACCTGGTAGTCCGGTATCTCCCCCCTGGTGTAACCATGGATGAAATATTCTATTTCGGCCCGGCTTAAGGCCAGGCCTTCTCTTTTCTTATGTATGATGTCATACATGCGCATGCTTGTCACCGTCCGTCAAAGAGCCGCCCGGCAAAGCTGGCGCCGGCGGCAAAGCTTACACCCAGTAATTCGGCCACAGTGGCCGCCACATCGGCAAAAGTTTTCCGCACCCCCAGGTTCACCCCCGCCGCCACCTTGCGGCCGTAAACCAATAGCGGCACGTATTCCCGGGAGTGATCCGTGCTTTCCGTGGTGGGGTCGGTGCCGTGGTCGGCGGTGATGATCAGCGCGTCATCTTCCCTCAAGACGGCCAGGATTTCCGGCAGCCTGGCGTCAAAGGCTTCCAGGGCGGCGGCGTACCCCCAGGGGTTGTTGCGGTGGCCGTAAAGCATATCGAAGTCCACCAGGTTGACAAAAATCAGGCCGCTGCTATCTTCCCGCAGCAGGTTCAGGGTGGTTTCGATACCCTGGTCATTATCGGAGGTGTGCAGTGACCTGGTGATTCCCCGGCCGGCAAAGATGTCCTCGATTTTGCCCACGGCGGTAACCTCCTGCCCCGCCTCCTTCAGCCGGTCCAGAACCGTTGTCTTCACCGGCTCCAGGGAGAAGTCATGCCGCCGGGGGGTGCGCTGGAAGCTGCCGGGCCGGCCCTCGAAGGGACGGGCGATAACCCTGCCCACGGCGTGCTCCCCGGTGAGAATTTCCCGGGCGGTGCGGCACAAGACATACAGTTCCTCCGGGGGGATGATGTCCTCGTGGGCGGCAATCTGAAACACACTGTCGGCGGAGGTGTACACAATGGGGCAGCCAGTTTCCAGGTGCCTGGCACCCAATTCCTCGATGATTACCGTGCCCGAAGCCACCTTGTTGCCCAGCACCTGGCGCCCGGTGCGCTCCTGAAAGGGCTCAATGACCTCCGGCGGAAAGCCGTGGGGATAAACGGGGAACGGCCGGTCCAGGATCACCCCGGCCAACTCCCAGTGGCCCGTGGTGGTGTCCTTGCCCGGCGAACTGGCGGCCATTTTGCCGTAGGCCCCGGCGCTGACTGCCGCCGGCGGCACACCCTGAACCTTGATGATGTTGCCCAGCCCCAGCCTGGCCAGGTGGGGCAGATCCAGGCCGCCCACCGTCAGGGAGCAGTTGCCCAGGGTGTTGGAGCCGCAGTCACCGTACTTTGACGCGTCCGGCAACTCCCCAACCCCCACACTGTCCAGTACAATTATGGTCACCCGGTTGATTTTTTTTAATCCTGGCATAGTCCATCGCCTCCTGATGCAGTACCCGCCCTTTAAGCCCTGGGGTGATTCTGCCGGTAAACTTCCTTTAGCCGCGCCTTGCTCACGTGGGTGTAGATCTGGGTGGTGGTGATGTCGGCATGGCCCAGCATTTCCTGGACCGAACGCAGGTCGGCCCCATTTTCCAGCAAGTGCGTGGCAAAGGAGTGCCGCATGGTGTGCGGGGTGATGTCCTTTTCAATCCGCGCCTGCCGGGCGTATTTTTTGATTATTTTCCAGAACCCCTGCCTGGTCAGCCGCCTGCCGTGCTGATTTACAAAAAGTGCGGCGCAGGGTTTTCCTTTGGTTAGTTTGGCCCTGCCCCGGGCCAGGTATTCGGACACAAAGTCTGACGCCACCCGGCCCAGGGGCACGATGCGCTCCCGGGAACCTTTGCCCAGACAGCGAACCATGCTCTGCTCCAGGTTTACGTGGTCAACGTCCAGAGATATTAATTCCGACACCCTGATGCCGGTGGCGTAAATCAGCTCCAGCATGGCCTTGTCCCGGACTCCCGCCGGTTCGCCCACCCGGGGCTGGCTCAGCAGCAGGTCCACTTCCTCCGGGGTCAGCACCCGGGGCAGGCGCTGGGCCAGCCGCGGCGAGTCAAGGTTGGCGGTGGGGTCGTCTTCCCTGACTCCCTCGTGAATTAAGAATTTGCAAAAGGTTTTCAGCGCCGACAGGCGCCGGGAAACGGTGGCCGGCGAGCGGCCGTTCTTTTTCAGTTCCACCAGGTAGCCCATAATGGCGTCCCGCCGGGGCAGGTCCAGTTCCAGGTTCCGCTGCCGGCAGTAGGCCATGAACCCTTCCAGGTCCAGCCGGTAGGACTCCAGAGTGTTTTGGGCCAGTCCCCGCTCCACGGCCAGGTGGGCCAGGAATTCATCCAGGTGGTGTCTCATTACACTACACCCCTTCCGGTGGTGTTGAAAACTATTTCCACATCAGGGGCGGGATTCCTCCGGGGCGGAGGAAAAACTTTCGGGTACTTGTACATGCTCAAAGATCTCTCGATTCGCATAATCTGGCAACAAATATGCGTAAGGGGGGTTGTCGAGTGACCACTGAAGCTCAGTCTTTCTTCCATAGACCGATTTTTCCCATTGCCCTTTGCCTGTGCCTGTTCCTGCTGTTTCTCCTGATTATTTTTGCAGTACTGTTTTTTAGCAAGTGCTGTTAAACAGGAAGGGCTGCAGAACAAAAAGGCCGGTTACTCCGGAAGCATTAGCTTCCGGAGTAACCGGCCTTTTACCTACCCGAACCACCTCTCTATGACTGCGCTGGCCTTGATGTAGGCGTAAAAATGTACCGCCATCAAAACCAGGATGCAAAGGGCAAACACCATCCGGAGCACCAGCATGACCATATCCCTGACCCGGGTAACCACAATGAGGAGCACAGAGTTACAAACCTCCCCTAGCGGAACCAAATACCGGGGCCCACTGCCCCGGAATCAATGATGCCGGCCGCAGACCGGGTGAGCCAGGGTGTTACATATGACTCCACGGCCGCCGCCGCCGCCGCCGCCGCGAATACCCCGGCCATAACCAGGGTGTACTTCACAAAACTGGACCCGATGCGCACCCGGGAGTCCATAAAACGGTTTACCATGAGCAGGGAGAACCACAGAGAGGTTACACCCCCCACCAGCAGCGCCGGCACAAAGATCAGGCTTTGCGGCAAGATGGAGGTCAATGACAACAGCAGGCCCCGGGCAGACATTTCAGTAATCAGAAAGTATAGGGCAAACCCCAGGATGTACCCCCGCATCAGGATAAAGGCCAGGATTACCGGAATGCCGATAACGGTAATCCCCAGCAGGTACAAAAACACAACCACCACTATGCTGTCAAACAGTGAGTTCAGAAGAACCCCGGCCCCGTCTGCCTCCAGGTCCACGGCGCTGCTGATAAAGGAGTTGATGTACTCGTTCATTTTATCCACTTCCTGGCCCGGCAGTCCCCGCACCCCCATGGCGCCCAGGGCCACCCCCAGAGAAAACACCACCAGCACCAGGATAATCAGGGGCCAGGTGCGCCTGACAGCCGAAACAAAAAGTCTGCCCATGTCTAAAAACACTGCCCCGCCGCCCCCTCCTCCGGGTACTTTGTCCTGCTAAATCAGTTTATGCGGGAGCATAGCCCGGGAGAACAATAAGGGGGCAGTAGTTACTCCCGCGCTAATTTTACCTGCGGGACAGGCTGTCCTCCAGGATCAGCCGGGCTATGTACTCGGCGGCCAGCACATCCTCCAGGGAATTACCGCTGGCGGCCACCACGGTGATGCCGGCCCCGGTTGCCCGGGCCAGTTCCAACGCCCTGGCGGCCCCGGCCCGGGCCGGGGCAAACCCCTTTTTCACCATGGTGCGGGCCACGGTGGCCGTTGTTACGGCGGCGGCTCCGGCAGCAAGGGCGGCGTCGTAGGCCACCCCGCCGGTGCCCGTGGCCGCCACCACCACCCGTCCGCCAAAGTCCACCAGGCGGGCGGTTTCCGCCCCCAGGTTGGGCACAATGAGCCCAACCCCGGCCCCGGCGTCCTTGATGCCCTTGACCACCCGGGTGTTGCGCCCGGCCCTTAGTTCATCATCCCCCACCCTGGGCTCGGCCACCACCACCACGTCGGTTTTTTCCCGCACCGCCAGGTTTCCCGCCAGGCGGCCCACCGCTTCGGGATCCACTTGCACCGGCGGGGCGGCCCCGTCGGGGCTGGCCCCGAACACCGCCACCGCCCCGGCATCCAGGGCGGCCTCCAGGGTGGTAGACATATCAATTATGTCCACCACCACCACTACATGGCCCTGGCTGCCGCCCCGGGCCGCCCCGCTGGCATCCGTGCTGAGGTTAACCGCATGTATTCTCGCCATTTTCTCCACCTTCCTGGACAAATCATAGTTATCACCCACCCGGCATAAACTTCAGGTACATTGAAAAATACCAGGAGGTATTGATTATGCAAGTATACGTTTACCGTCACGGTTTCTGCGTGTTCGGCCGGGTTAAGGATGTCCGCCGGCTGCTGCGCCAGTACGCCCGGGAGTATACCACGGTGCAGGATTTGATCAACCACCGGCTGGGCGATAAGGTCAGGAGATACCACTGAGGCCGCAGGACCAGGAATACTTTTATTAACTCAGGTATTCAGAATTCAGGAGTCAGGAGTCAGAATGCCCCGAGAATATGCTTCCAGCAATTTACTAACCTCTTGCAAGAGAATTTTTGTTTCGTAAGTATCACCATATCCAAGATCCTTCGTAAGTATCAAGTAATATCGGCATTCTTCAGCAGAACCTTGTGCAATGTTTAAAAAACGGATTTTATCAGCTTTACTACGTTTACGAAAACCTTCGGCAATATTCGAAGCTATAGAGACGGCGGCACGCCGAAATTGCGACGACAAACCGTATAGCTCATACTTCGGAAACGTCCTGGATAAACGATAAAGAAGACTTGGTTCAGGTGGGGTTTTAACCCCATCTGAACCTTAGTCGCACTTATTTCGAGCTTACAGCCTGTTAATCCCCGACCTAAGAGGGCGGGGTCTTACAGGCTGTGCGAAGATAAACAGCAAGTACAAACAGGTGCGCCTTCTGCCATACCAGTAAATCTTCAAATGTTTTCGCTGGTTTTCTCATTCTGACTCCTGACTCCTGACTCCTGAGTAGTTACCTTTTATTACTGCAGCTTACGGCAGGTTTGTTTGCTCCCTCCGCTCCGGATCTTGGGAGTTATACCGCAGGCAGCAGGTGATATCCCTCTGGCTCATGAGCTTCGCGCCGATAAGACCAGGGCTTGTCGTCAAGCGGGGCTAACGGCCCTGCAAATTGTGCGCAATGGTTATCCGGATCTAGCCCGCCAACAGCAGCGCCTGGTGTCAGCTGTACTTAGATGGTGATTTCTGCACGTTTCGGGCCGTAAGCCCCGCTAGACTCCGGCGCCAGGTCTTATTAGCGGCGCTCCGCTAAATCGCCTGCCGGGATATGCACCTGCTTCCGGACATTGATCAGCTGGATCTAGATTTGAATAAGCAGCTGGTGGTCCCCTGTCGCAACAATTCAACCTAGCCGTCCAGGGCCAGGCGGGCGGCCAGGATGCCGGCTGCGCCGGCGGCCAGGAAGAACTCCCGGTCCTGATCCACCCCCCGGCCCATGGTGGTAGGTTTGATGCCCAGGGCGGCCATAACCTCCAGGGCCGGCTCACCGTCCACGGTAATGAGGCGGTGGCGGGCTGTTATGCCTGCTTCTTGTGCTTGCTGCCTGATCAGGGCGTCTTTGTCTTTATCCAGTTGCGGCAGGGGCACGAGGCAGGGGGCCAGGGCCACCCGGCCCAGGGCGGTGGCGGTGTGGTGGCTCAGCCCCCGGTGCCTCTCCCGGGGATCGGCAAAGCTGATCCGGGGCACTGCCACGGGCCGGCCCCGGAGGGTATGGACCGCATTCACAATTTCCCCCTGCTCCAGCCCGGTGTAACCAAACCTGGTACCGGTCCCAACAATCCCCGGGCCCATGGCGGTGACGGCCAGATCAGCCCCGGCAACGGCCCTGGCGGCCAGCAGGCCGCTGTACACGTTGACCGCCTCCAGGTCACCCCCGAAGGCGTGACCGCAGGTAATGGTGGTTGCCAGCAGGCCCTTAGCTTTAAGCTCGGCCACCAGGCGGCTCAGTGGCAGGGGCAGGGCGGCGCCGTCGGTCATTATGTAAACCACCTTGAGAGCGCCGCCGGCGCTGTGGATGCCGGCCAGCACCGGGGCCAGCATACTGTGCAGGGTGGCCGCCACCACCGGCAGGCCGTCCAGGGAGTCCGCCGCCGCCATGGCCCCGGCATGGGGACTGTCCGGCTCTTCCACCGCCAGTACTTTTACCTGGGCTGGCGTGTAGCGCATTTTCATGATGTGGCCGGACTCCGGCGCGTCCAGATCCCCGGCGCTGCAGTTACCCATAACAAAGTGGACGCCGCCGGTGCCCAATTGCTTGTGGACGGCGGTGGTGTTCAGCAGTACCTGGTCCCCGGGGGCTGCGAGGCCGGTGAGGCTGTCGTAGTTCAGGGCGACTTCCCGCCGCCCCTCCACTTCCACTTCCAACTCGGTGACCCCGGGCCGCCGGACCCGCACCGTTATTACTTTCCCCCGCCTGATCCTGATCATCTGATACACCACCTCGGCTTATGGTATCTAGTTACGCTATCTCAGCGGCAGGTAATATCCCTCTGTTTCATAAGCTTCGCGTCCGGCGGCCATTCCGCCGCTTCCCTGATTATCTCCAGAACGAAGCGGGCGTTCATGACCAGGTCGCTGATGGAGATGTGCTCGGTGGTGGTGTGTACATCCCGCATCCCGGTGGCCAGGTTGATGGTGGGTATGCCCAGGTTATTGAAGATGTGAGCGTCACTGCCGCCGCCGGTATGCGCTGTTTTGGGTTCCAGGCCCAGCCGGTTTGCCGCGGCAGTGGCTATTTTGACCACCGGCGAGTCGGGGCTTACGTTCATTTCGGGATAGATGGTTTCTGTCTTGATGTCCACAGTGGTTCCGGCCGCCGCCGCTGCCGCCCGGAGGTTTTCCGAGATAGCCGTGGTAGCCGCTATACGCTTGAATTCGCTTAGGCTGCGGGTCTCACCCTCCATGATTACGGAATCGGGCACGATGTTGATGGCCTTACCCCCGAGGATTACGCCGATGTTGGCGGTGGTTTCTCCGTCCAGGCGCCCCAGTTTCATGGCGGCGATGGCCCGGGCCGCCACCTGGATAGCGTTAATCCCCTCTTCGGGGGCGATACCGGCGTGGGCCGCCCGCCCGTGCACAGTGGCCTTGATGCGATCCTGGGACGGACCGCGGATAACCAGGGTGCCCGGGGCGCCGGTGCAGTCCAGGACCAGTCCCATATCCGCCTGGAGCAGGCCGGCGTCGATGTTGGCGCTGCCCAGCAAGCCCCCCTCCTCGTAGACGGTGAACACCGCCAGCAGGTCACCCCGGGGCAGGTCCGGGTTTTCCAGGAGCACCCGCAGCGCCTCCAGGATGGCCACCACCCCCGCCTTGTCGTCGGCCCCCAGAATGGTGTCCCCGGCGGAGCAGATGATATCGTTTTTAATCAGGGGCCAGATGCCCTGGCCCGGCTTGACAGTGTCCAGGTGGGCGTTCAGGAGAAGGCAGGGGGCCCCGGACCGGTTGCCGGGCAGCCGGGCGATGATATTGCCCACCCCGGTGCCGATTTTGGCCCCGGCGCTGTCTTCCCGCGCCTTGAGCCCCATCCCGGACAGCTTGGCCAGCACCAGGTCGGCCATTTCCCGCTCTTTCCCGCTTTCACTGTCCACCCGCACAAGGGCCAAAAACTCCTCCAGTATCCGGTTAATGTTTACCATCAGGCCACCCCCGGTTTATTTATCGTTACTCTTCATTCTGACTCCTGACTCCTGACTCCTGACTCCCCTTTTATCTTTTGTCCCGCCCCAGGAGGTCCAGGTAGTTCAGCACCCGGTTGCCGGCAATGATGCGGGTGAGGGAGTATTTTTCCGTCAGCAGGTGGAAGAAAACCAGCACCCCCAGGTAGACCAGCTGGCCGGGCAGGGCCAGGGACCACACCGCAGTCAGGCCCAGCACCAGGCCCAGGGAGTTGGAACCGGCATCCCCCATCATGGCCCGTGCTCTGAGGTCGGCGCCCAGGTAGGCCAGCAGGCTGCCGGCGATTACGGCGGCAAAGAATAATTCCGGCCGGCCCCAGCCCGGAAAAGCCAGCACGCCCAGGATAACCAAAAACCCCTTGCCGGCCCGTCCCGGCCGCAGGTCTAAAAGGTTAATCATATTCATCGACAGGGCAATGACCAGGGCGGCCAGGATAACCCCCTGCCACGTTGTTTCCAGCACCAGTCCCAGGATCAAGCCCAGTACGCCGCCGCCCAGGGCCTTCAGGCCGCCGGTGGTCAGCCGCCCCTTGAGCAGGCTGCGCAGGTGGCCCTTGAGGCCTGTAGTGTTACGGGAACCCCAAACGTCATCCAGTAAACCCAGCAAAGCGGCGGTTAAAAAGCCCAGCATAAAGGTCACGGCGGACAGAATTGATATGCCCGTTAAAAAGGCGCCGGGGATCACCGCCAGAAAGGCCGCCGGCAGCATGACGATACCCGCTGACATGGGAATTTCCTCCCCCCGGTAGTTGGGGCGGACAAACCCCGCCGCCCTGATCATTTCCAGAATCAGGCCCCGGACCGCCAAGGTAACCAAAAAGCCGGCCCCCGGACCGGCAATTATGTAAACCAAATAATTCCAATCACCCTGCATGGTTTCTTACCTCTACTTTTTAAGGGCTGCTGTCACCAGTTCCCGGGCCACATGCCAGAATTGCCTGCCCCGGTGCAGGAAGCCCTTGAGGTCCCGCCCGGTTTCGTTGTGGGTCATGTTCACCGGCACCTCGGTGATACGGTATCCCATCCGGGCCACCCGGACGGTCAGGCCCACCTCCACCCCGTAGCCCGAGGCAAAGGGCAGCACCCGCTCCATAACCTCCCTGGTCATGGCCCGCTGCCCCGACAGGGGAGAGTGCGCCTCCAGGCCGCCCAGCATCTTAATGCCCCTTCCAGCCAGGCCTTTCACCAGGCCGAAGCCGCCCTTACGGCGGGCCGGGGGGAAGCGGGCAATGGTCATGTCCGCCTCGCCCGCCAGCACCGGCCGGATTAGCTTTTCCGCCTCGGCTGCCGTTTCCCCCAAATCGGCGTCCAACAGCGCGATGATGTCGCCGGAAACCCGGGCCGCCCCCCAGGTCAGGGCACCCCCCTTGCCGCAATTTTCCGGCAGGGTGTACACCACCACCTGGTGGGCTCTGGCAATCCCTGCTGTATTGTCCTTGGAGGCGTCGTCCACCACCACTATTTCATCAATCAGGCCCAGCCCCTTCAGAGCCCCCAAGGTCATACCGATGCGGCTTTCCTCGTTGTAGGCCGGGACAATAGCTGATATTCTCTTAGCGTCCGCCACTGGAATCATCTCCTTCCCCCGGTGACGGCATCAGCTTCTGGGCCGTCGACTTCACCCCATAGTGTCCCGGCTTGCCCTCCAGACTCAGGACCAGGGAAAGCTGGCCGGCCACGGTGTCCACATTGTCCACGGTACTGATGCGCATTTTTTGGTAATCCTTCATGTAGGAATAGGCTACCCCGGATTCTTCAACCCCAAACACGGGGATCTTCTGCGATTGAAAGTATTCGATGACGGGTACGTCCAAGACACCTGTTTTCATGAGGCTTTCGTCCAGACTGCCGCCAAATACGATTACAGCGTCCACAGCCACCCCGTAGTCGCCCCCGGTGCTCAGGACCTGGGCCTCCTCCAGGTGATTCAGCAGCGCCTGGTTGCCGCCGGTGTGGATGGCCCGGGCTGTTTCCCCGGCCAGCAGGGCGGCCAGGCCGGGCCCGTTTTCCGACCAGCCCATTTCCTGCTTTAGCGGCTCGGGATCTTCCAACTGCAGCCCGTTTAATACAGTGGTTACCGAGCTGACCCGGCCCCCGGCCAGCTCGATGGCTTCAACCACCACGTCCGAAAAACCGTAGCTGTTGGTCTCGATAACCGCGATGGTTTTGCCGTCCAGGCGGCCTGCCACCAGCACGGGCAGCACATTGCGCTCAAATTCCTTCTGGAGGTTGTTCTCCATTTCCAGGCTGTCCGCCCTGGCCTGGATGGCCTCATTATTTTGGCGCAGTGATTCCAGCTGCGCCTCCATGCGGTCGGTTAGTTGTTTCTGGTTTTCCACAATCGTTTCGTTGCCCAGCATAGTGGTGCCAATCAAAATGCCCAACCCCAGGGCCAGAAACACTGCCACCAGGGAAGCAATATGATACTTTAGGTCAATAATCATACCTATCCCTCCCGTGTGTGAGCTTGCCGGCTTAGAAGGTTGCATCCCGCCGGTCAGATGCCGATAAAGGCGCGCCAGTTGATGTAGAGCAGGCGGAGCAATTCCCTGGTGGCCGGGGACACTATCATCACCACGGCAATGGGCAGCATGGCGGCCAGCACCAGGTGGAAGACGTGCCGGATCTTAAAGGGCGTTTTATACAGCTTGCCCACGCCCCCGGCGTCCACCAGGATTGAGCCCACCTTGAGCCGGACCAGGAAGGTGCTGGCCATGCCCTTGCGGCCCTTTTCCAGGAAGTCCATCATGCTGGAGTGGGTACCCACGGCCACGATCAGGTCAGCCCCCTTCTCGTAGGCCATAAGCATGGCGATGTCCTCGCTGGTTCCGGGGATGGCAAATTTAATACCGCTCAGGCCCAACTTTTGCAGCCTGTCCATACCGGGTGCCTGCCCGTTTTTATAGGCGTGCACCACCAGCTCCGCGCCGCTGCGCAGTGTCTCATCGCTGACGCTGTCCATGTCCCCGATGATAATATCCGGCCGGTAGCCAAACTCCCGCAAGGCGTCGGCCCCGCCGTCCACACCCACCAGCACCGGTTTTACTTCATTAATATATGACTTGATGGTCAGCAGATCCTCTTTGTAATTCTGGCCCCTGACCACAACCAGAACGTGCCGGCCCTTAATTCTGGTCTTGATTTCCGGCACCTGGTACTGGCCGGCCACCAGACCGATTTCATTAACGGCATACTCCATTGTGTTACGGGCAAATTTGGACAGTACATCGTTCATGCGGCCCCGGGCCTCTTCCATGCCGGCCATTATTTCATCCACAGTGAGTACATTGCCGCTGCCCAGAGGGCGCCCGCTTACGTAAACGCTGCCGTTGATGATTTCAATTTCCTGGCCCTCCTCGACGCCTGTCATCACCCGGGGCCCAATGTTGTCCAGGAGCATGATCCCGGCATTGGCCAAAACCAGGGGCCCCTTATTGGGATAGTCCGGACTCAGGGAGGGGGACACGTTGATTACAGCCTTTACCTTGGTTTCCAGCAGGGACCTGGCAGCCACTTCGTCCAGTTCGGGGTGATCTATAATCGCAATATCATGGGATTGCAGTCTTTTAACCAGGTCTTTTGTTTTACGGTCTTTTTTTGCTGTACCTTTAAGGCCCAACTTGGACCACCACCTGACTTTAACATAATCTTAAAACATTTTACTTGCTTTATTTTCAGGCGTCAAGAAAACCGTCGCCGGGTAAATCGACAGAAGGGGACAGGCAACCTTTTCGCAAAGCGAAAATAGTAACCTGCCCCCGTTTTAGCAATATTTTCTTCGAAAAAAATATGGCTGCGGCTGCAATATTAACTTACCTTGGCCTCTATTCTCAGCTTGTCCGCCACCATGGCTATGAATTCGCTGTTGGTAGGCTTGCCCCGCTCCAGGTTGATGGTATAGCCAAAAAGTTTGGTCATCATATCAATATTGCCCCGGTCCCAGGACAATTCTATGGCGTGCCGGATGGCCCTTTCCACCCGGCTGGGGGTTGTCTGGTACTTATGGGCAATCATAGGGTAAAGCTCCTTGGTTACCGCACCCAGCAGATTAACGTCGTTAATTACCATCAGGATGGCATCCCGCAAATAATGGTAACCTTTGATATGGGCCGGCACGCCCATTTCATGGATAATGTTGGTAACCGCCACATCCATGTTTTTGGGCTTGTTGACTGAAATATACTGGGTAACGTTGACTCCTTCTGACAACTGCCTGATCCTGGTGGCCAGCACTGAAAAGTCAAAGGGTTTAAGGATATAATAGTCAGCCCCCAACTCTACCGCCCTATGGGTAACACTTTCCTGCCCAAAGGCTGTCAGCATGATGATTTTCGGCCGGGGCGAAATACCATCGGTGGCAAGCTTTTCCAGCACCCCAATCCCGTCCAGGTGCGGCATGATAATATCCAAAACAACAATATTGGGGTTGTGCTCCTTAATCATTTCCAGAGCTTCCAGGCCGTTGTACGCCACCCCAACCAGAGCGATGTCATCCTGACGGCTGATAAAGTCCTTCAGGATCTCACAAAATTCTTTGTTATCATCTGCGATCAACAATTTGGTCATCTCTCTAATCATTCTTGACCCCGCCTCCTAAATTATATCTATTGGTATTTATATCCAGTAATGTTCGACGAGGTATTCAAAAGTTCCTTCAGGGAAAAAACTTATATTATGACGTTTAATGTAGTACTTTACCATGGTAATTCTAGCTAACCATTCATTATCCTTCCTGCTGCCTTACTATTTTGAAAATACATTTGCCCGGGTATGGTCATCCTCTGCCGGCGCCGCTTCAGCGGCATGGACGTCTATTTTGAAAAAAGAAAGGATGCCGGTTTCTTCCAGCATCCATTCAGCCAACACCCCGTAACCCCGGGAGGGGTCATTTATAAATACATGAGTTACCGCTCCCACCAGTTTGCCGGCCTGAATAATCGGGCTGCCGCTCATCCCCTGGATGATTCCGCCGGTAAGGTTAAGCAGCCTGGGATCGGTAATTTTTATAACCATACCCTTGCCCTCCTGGCGGCCCTGAGGCATAACTTCCTGAATTTCGATACGAAACTGCTCAACTTTGTTGTCGTGCAGCACAGTCAAAATTTCGGCCGGTCCTCGCTTAACCTGGTGACCCAAGGCCAGGGGAATTGGCCGGCTGTAATAACCGCCCCCGGGCGGGTGGTTCAGGTGCCCGAAAATGCCGTACAGGGAGTTTTTCTCAATATTTCCTGACAGGTAATTATTGGCGCTGAACTGTCCCAGTTTTTCCCCGGGACGGCCCTTTTGGCCCCGGTGTATACCCTTGACTGTGGCCGCCACAATGCGGCCGTCCGCCAGGTCAATCCGCCTGGAGGTGGTGGCGTCAGTAATCAGGTGACCCAGGGCACCATAACAGCGTGTTTCAGGGTGGTAAAAGGTTAATGTCCCCACCCCGGCGGCACTGTCTCTGATAAACAGGCCTATGCGGTAGCGGCCCGTATCAGGACATAAAATAGGTTCGATTCTGGTTTTGAACACCCTATCGCCGTGTTTTACTTCCAGCATGATGGACTCCCCGGTGGAGCCCAACCGGTCTATTTCTTCCCGGGTATATCGATCGCCGGCCACTGGCCTGCCGTTAATGGATAAAATGATGTCCCCCTGGTGGATGCCGGCCTGCTCTGAAGGGTTTACTTTGTTGCCGTCCTGGTCAATTACCGGCGCCTGCCCCACCACAATGACGCCCTGGGCGTGAAGCAGCACCCCGATGGACTGGCCGCCCGGAATAACCTTTACTGACGGAAGAACGTTTACGATCAGCTGCCTGAGGGTGATAATATCAAACAAGCGCAACTGGAGGCGCAACTTTCCCGGTGTGGCGGCTACCAGCCGGGCCCCCGGACCATTTAGCCGCCCCGGCCATTTCCCCTCCACATGCCAGCTGAGGTTATTGGCCAGGAGGCCCGGCAGGGCGTTATTAATGGGTAGTTCTTCCCCCACCTGCAGGTTCTGGCGGGCCGGAATAAACATCATTTCAAATGCCATGATCCCGGCAGTAACCATCAGGAAAGAAAGCGCCAGTGCTACAAAAGATCTCGTATGTTTATCCAGTCGACATCCCTCCTATTAATTTAGCCGGTCTTCACCTCCTCAAATAAATCATGTAATTTTGATTAATTCAGAGCATCACGCTGTAAGTTTAACTTTACCCCGGGAAAACGCTAATATTCGGCCCATAATTGCCTCCTATTGACATAGACAGGTTTTTTGCACCCTCCCAAACATTTTGAAATTTATGTTTCGCCACAAATTTTCAGTAAGAAATTTTTGCAATTTTCATTTTAAAGCTCATGAACGCAAAAGGGGACAGGCAACTTTTTCGCAAAGCGAAAATAGCAACCTGTCCCCTTGTCTGCATTACACCTAAAAAGCAAGCTGCTCAATAGTTATTGCTAATATTTACCATATACCGCATGGAAATCTTCCGGCGGACTCATTTGCCTGACGCCCGACTTCCGACGCCCAACATCTGCCGGGCGTGCTCCAGTACCGTTTGGGTCTGGTCCCGCCCGCCCAGCATGCGGGCCAGTTCGCCCACCCGGTCCTCTTCAGCCAGCCTGGTGATCTTGATGCTGGTGGCATCGCCGGCAATTTCTTTGTCAATCCTGAAGTGCACATCCGCCAGGGCGGCCACCCGGGGCGCGTGGGTCACGCAGATAACCTGCCGGTGTATGGCCACGGCGGCCAATTTTTCGGCCACCGCCTGGAGCACCGTACCGCCAATCCCTGTGTCCACCTCGTCAAAAACCATGGTGGGGATGTCATCCACCGCCGCCAGCACTGTTTTGAAGGCCAGCAGGACCCTGGACAATTCCCCCCCGGAGGCGATTTTGGCCAGGGGCTTGATGGGCTCCCCGGGGTTGGGGGAGATCATGAATTCAACTTTGTCCAGGCCGTGGGCTGAAGGCTCGCCGCTGTCGCTGACCTCTATGCTCAATTCCACCCGGGGCATACCCAGCTGCTGCAAAACGCCGGCCAGATCCCTTTCCAGGCCGGCCGCCGCATCTTTGCGCACGGCGCTGATTTCCCGGGCCAGGGCCTGATACTGGCTGTCCAACTCCCGGACCTCCCGGGCCAGGTCTTCAGCCCGGCTGCCGCCCTCTTCCAGCTCTGCGGCCTCACTGGCCGCCTGCCGGCGGTAGGCCAGCACCCCGGCAATGGTCTGGCCGTACTTTTTCTTCAGCCGGCTGATTGTGTACAGCCGCTCCTCCACCGCCTCCAGCCGGCCGGGATCGGGCCGCAGGGAATCCTGGCGGCCGGCCAGGTCCCGTGACGCGTCCTCCGCCTGATACAGGGCGCCCTGGACCTGATCCAGGATCTCCTTGAAGCCCGGGTCCAGAGCGGCCAGTTCTTCCAGCCGCTGGCTGCAGCGCCCCAGCAGGTCAACCGCCGACGGGCGGCCCTGCTCCCCGGCATAGAGGTAGCGGTAGGTTTCTTCCCCCAGCGTCGCCATTTTTTCCGCATTGGCCAGGATGGCCCTTTCTCCGGCCAGGCTTTCCTCCTCCCCCGGCGCCAGGCCGGCGGCATCAATTTCGCTTATTTGAAATTGTAAAAAATCCAGGCGCCGGGCCCTTTCCTCCCGGTTATCAGCAATTTCCGCCAGTTTTTGGCGGACCGCCTGCCTGGCTTGGAACAAAGACCCGCACTGCTCCAGCAGGTATGCGACCCGGGGACCGGCAAAGCGGTCCAGGAGCAGCCGCTGCCGGTCCGGCCGCAGCAGGGACTGCTGCTCGTTTTGCCCCTGCAGGTCCGCCAGGCGGCCGCCCACCTCCCTGAACACGGCCAGGCTTACCGGCTGCCCGCCAATCCGGCAGGGATTGCGGCTGCTGCGGCTGAGTTCCCTGCTCATCACCAGCAGGTCGTCCTCCGGCGGGAAGATGCCCCTTTCCTCCAGCAGCCGGGCCAGGCCCCGGTCGTGCTGGATTTGAAAGCAGCCTTGCACCAGGGCGCGGTCCCGGCCGGTACGCACAAAGTCAGCGGAGCCCCGACCGCCCAGGGCGATGGACATGGCGTCCAAGATTATAGATTTGCCGGCGCCGGTCTCACCGGTCAGCACATTCAGGCCCGGCCCCGGCTCCAGCAGGGCCTCATCAATGAGGCCAAAATCCCTTATATAAAGCGATACCAGCACATCATCACCTCCGGGTCAGGTCAGTGAGCCGCTTTACGACACCCGGGGCTGCCTTTTTGGGCTTAACCACCACCATGATAGTGTCGTCACCGCCTACGGTTCCGATAATCTCCGTCCAGGAGGCCTGATCCAGGGCCGAAGCCACACCCTGGGCCTCACCGGGCAGAGTCTTGATAATCACCAGGTTTTCACTGAATTCAATGCCCGTGACCGAGTCCCGGAACAGCCGCTTCAGCCGGTCGTCGCTGGGCCTGACCCGGGTAGTGGTTGCATAGCGCACAAAGCCTTTGTTCCCGGGCACCTTCACCAGACCCAGTTCCTTGATGTCCCTGGATATGGTGGCCTGGGTGACATTGAACCCGGCCTCCCGCAAGGCTGCGGACAGTTCCTCCTGGGTTTCTACAGGCCGGCTGGTAATGATTTCTATTATTTTATTTTGACGCCATGCTTTCATTTTCCGTGCCCGCCTTTTCAACCAGGATTACCACAGGAGCATTGGGCGAACGATTCATAAAAGTAAGTTTGATGACGCTGAATTCACCGGGGCTCAGGTTTGCGGCCAGGCTCTCCACCGCCTCCCGCTCATGGGCCGCCCCGGGGTGCCCGGTGTAAACCACCACGCTGACCCTGCCCCCCGGCGCCAGCAGGCTCAAGGAGGCGCGCAGCGCCGCACAAGTTGACTCCGGCCTGGTGATGGTGCTGTGGTCACCCCCGGGAAGGTAGCCCAGGTTAAACATCACTGCGTCTACGGGGCCGCTCAGGCACCGCCCCTTGAACGAGACTTCATTCAGAGGGGGAATCAACCCCCTCTGAATGTTAGCCGAGTTCATACTGGACTTAACCGCCCTTTGAAACCCGCCGCCTACAGAGGCGGGGGTCTTAGGGCGGATTAGTTCAGCGATAAAGCTGTGGTCAGCCAGGAGCAGTTCCACCCTGTCCTCAAGGTTCGCCTCAGCCAGCAGGGCAGAGGTGGCCTCCAGGGCGGCCGGCTGGATATCAAAGGCGTATACCCGCCCGGAGGGGCCGACGGCCCCGGCCAGGAAAAGGGTGTCATGACCGTTGCCGGCGGTAGCGTCCACGGCCACGCTGCCCGGTAACAGCGCCTCCCCAATGAACAGACGGGCCCAGGCCACGGCGCTGCCATGGCCCCCGGCAGTGGGGCGGCAGAGAGGTCTGCGGTCCCGGCGTGTCTGCTCACTCACTGGGCCTGTCTCCCTCCTTTAACTTACTCCACAGGATATTAAAAAAGTTGCGGCTGGTTAACTTTAAAAATTTGGCTTTATAGGGCGCCCGCTGAACCCGCACCCGGTCCCCGGTGCGGAGCCTGACACCATACTGGCCGTCAACGGTTAACATAACCTCCCCCTGCCTGGACAAAAGGGTCACCTCCACGATGCTGTCGGCCGAGATCACCAGGGGTCTGGCCCAGAGGGTATGGGGGCAAATGGGGGTCACCAGCATCAGGTCCAGGTTCGGCACCACCAGGGGGCCGCCGGCGGACAATGAGTAGGCCGTTGAGCCGGTGGGGGTGGCGATAATCAGGCCGTCCGCCGGATAATCGCCCACCACTTCCCGGTTGACGACGGTTTTTAAGACAATCAGGCGGGCAAAAGCGCCCTTGGAGATAACTATATCATTAAGGCCCGAGATTTCCTTCACTTCCTGGCCGTGCCTGTACACCCAGGCGGTGAGCATCATCCGTTCTTCAATGATGCACTTGCCGGCCAGCATTCTTTCCAGGGCGGGATATAACTCGTGCATGTCCACCTCGGTGAGAAAGCCCAGGCGGCCCAGGTTAACGCCGGCAATGGGAACCCCGGAGGACGCCACCATACGGGCGCATCCCAAAAGGGTGCCGTCACCCCCCAGGACCATGATACAGTCGGACCCGGCAATAAGCTGTTCCCGGGGATGGCCCAGGTTCTCCAGGTTGGTTGCCAGGGCGGTCCTTTCGTCCAGCAGCGCCTGGCAGCCCCGGTCTTCCAGCCAGCGGGCAATGTCCCGAATTAGATATTCAACCCCGGGCTTGTCAAGGTTGGCCACCAATCCGATTGTTTTCAGCAAAAACACCCCCCACCTTTTAGTGGCGCCCGATTTGATCCCTGCTAATTCTGACTCCTGAATTCTGAATTCTGAATACCTTTTACAGCATACTTACATCTAAATACTATGCCCCCGGCGGCAATCCCTTGTTTTTTTGGACTACTGCGCAAAAAAAATAGCCGTCAGGCCAGTTCCCGGTGCGCCTGCCCGACGGTTTCCCTTACCGCGCCGTCAGGCAGCTTTGCTCCGGATGGTGTTTTGGTAAAGTGAACCAGGTACTCGATGTTGCCCCGGGGGCCCCTGACGGGGGAGTAGTTCAGTCCCGGAGCGCCCCAGCCCAGACTATCAATGAAAACCAACACCTGATTAATAACGTCTTCATGTACGGCCGGGTCCTTGACCACGCCATTTTTCCCAACCCGGTGGCGCCCGGCCTCAAACTGGGGCTTGATCAGGGCAACCCCCTCCGCCCCGGCGGCAGTAAGGATATCTAACCGGGGTAATACCAGGCTCAGGGAGATGAAGGAGACGTCGATGGTGGCAAAGTCCGGCACCGGGTCCAGCCGCGCCGGGTCCAAATGCCGGATGTTGGTGCGCTCCAGCGCCACCACCCGGGGGTCGTTGCGCAGCTGCCAGGCCAGCTGGCCGTAGCCGACATCAACAGCGTAAACCAGGCTGGCGCCATTTTGCAGCGCACAGTCGGTAAAACCGCCGGTGGAGGCACCTATGTCCAGCACCACCCGACCGGCCAGGTCAAGGTTAAACACCTGCAGCGCCCGGGCCAACTTCAGGCCGCCCCGGCTGACATAGGGCAAGTTTTCCTTTACCTCTATCAGGCTCTCGCTGTCCACGGACCGGCCCGGCTTGTCCACCTTTTCGCCGCCCACGGATACCGCCCCGGCCATGATGGCGGCCCTGGACCTTTCCCGGCTGGGAAACAGCCCCCGGTCAACCAGCAGCATATCAAGCCTTACTTTGCTGCCCACTTCAGGCTGTTCCCCCGCCGAACCCGCCCAGGCAGACGGCTTTGCGGCCCAGGAGTTCCAGGGCCGCCTCCACCAGGTGATCCGGGGTCAGGCCGCACTTGTGTTTAAGCTGGTCGGGCTGGCCGTGCTCGATGAAATTGTCCGGCAGGCCCAGGCGCCGCACCCTGATACCGTACATTTGACGGTCCGCCAACAGCTCCAAAACCGCGCTGCCGAAACCGCCGGCCAGCACATTCTCCTCCACGGTGATGATCCTGGCGGTGCGCATGGCGTGGCGGATGATACAATCCTCATCCAGGGGCTTGGCAAAGCGGGCGTTGATTACGGCGGCCTGAACGCCCTGGCCGGCCAGCACCCCGGCCGCCTCCAGGGCCATGGTTACCGTTGTGCCCAAGGCAAAGATGGCTACATCCCGGCCCTCCCGCAGCACTTCAGCCTTGCCGATAGGCAGGGGGGCCGGCTTTTCGTCCATCACGCAGCCGGTACCGCTGCCCCGGGGAAAACGCACCGCGCAGGGGCCGTTATGGTTCAGGGCTGTTTTCAGCATGTGCTGCAGCTCGTTTTCGTCTTTGGGCGCCATCACCACCATGTTGGGCGCCGGGCGCAGATAGCTGCAGTCAAAAATGCCGTGGTGGGTGGCCCCGTCATCACCAACCAGTCCCGCCCGGTCAATGGCAAAGGTGACCGGCAGGTTCTGCAGGCAGACGTCGTGGATTAGCTGATCATAGGCCCGCTGCAAAAAGGTGGAGTAAATGGCCACCACCGGGCGATAGCCCCCCGCGGCCAGGCCGGCGGCCATGGTTACGGCGTGTTGCTCGGCTATGCCCACGTCAAAAAACCTGTCCGGATACGCGGCCGCAAAGTCAGTAAGACCAGTGCCGTTGCACATGGCGGCGGTTATAGCGCATATTTTAGGGTTTTGCCCGGCCAGGTCAACTATGGTCCGGCCAAACACCTCGGTATAGGCAGGTGCGCCAGCTGTTTTTTTAACCTGCCCGGTTTTTATTTCAAAGGGGCCCACTCCATGGAACAGGCCGGCATTTTTTTCAGCCGGCTGGTAACCCCGGCCCTTCTGGGTAATGGCATGAACCAGCACCGGCCCGCCGCCGGCTTTGGCCTGCTTCAAAACATTGATCACGGACTGGATATTGTGGCCGTCCACCGGGCCAAGGTAAACAAAACCCATCTCCTCAAAAAACATGCCCGGTACCAGGAAGTACTTCATGCTATCTTTGAGCCGCTCCACAACCCGGACCACCTTGGGACCAATGGCGGGGAGCTTGCGCAAGAGATGCTCAACCTCGTCCTTGCCCCTGGTGTACATGGGGTCTGTCCGCAGCCGCCCCAGATAACAGGACAGCGCGCCCACGTTGGGGGATATGCTCATTTCGTTGTCGTTCAGGACCACGATCAAGTTATGCTTGAGGTGGCCGGCATGGTTCAGGGCTTCAAAGGCCATGCCGCCGGTCATGGCACCGTCACCAATGACGGCCGCCACGTAGTGGCTGCCCCCACTGAGATCCCGGGCCAGGGCAAAACCCAGGGCTGCGGAGATGGAGGTGCTGCTATGCCCCGTGCCAAAGCAGTCGTGCTCGCTTTCCACCGGCCTGGGGAACCCGCTCAGGCCACCTGACTGGCGCAGGGTATGAAACTCCTCCCGGCGGCCGGTAACCAGCTTGTGCACATAGCACTGATGGCCCACGTCCCAAATAATCTTGTCCCGGGGGCTTTCAAAAACACTGTGCAGGGCCAGGGTCAGTTCCACCACCCCCAGATTCGGGGCCAGGTGGCCGCCGTTGCGGGACACGGTGGAGATGATCTCATCCCGGATTGCCCCGGCCAGCCGGTTCAACTCCTCCACCGACAGGGAGCGCAGGTCGGCGGGGCCATTTATGCGGTTAATCATTTCTCGATAATCGCTCACTTGATCTGCCTGCCTTTTCTTTTTACCGTTACTGAAACGCAACGGTAAAGGATGCGATAAAAGCTGTAATTAGTATATTCAATATGAACCGGTCCAGATCCTCCCGCACATTAATAAAGAAGACTTGGTTCAGGTGGGGTTTTAACCCCTACGTTGGGGACATTCATACATTGGGGACATTCATACATTGGGGACATTCCTCCGTAGGAGGTGTGTCCCCTGACCGCTGATGGTGTGTCCCCTGACCGCTGATGGTGTGTCCCCTGACCGCTGATGGTGTGTCCCCTGACCGCTGATGGTGTGTCCCCTGACCGCTGATGGTGTGTCCCCTGACCGCTAAACCTTAGTCGCACTTATTTCGAGTTTACAGCATGCGAGGGCGGGGTCTTACAGGCTGTGCGAAGATAATCATCACTGCCAGGGCCATGCCCCGGGACGCCGCTGACCGTATATTGCCCAAATATATTCCCCTCATACTTTTTTTGTCATCTCAAAAATCGCGGTCAAGCACAAAAGCAACCATGTCCCGCAAAAAGTCGGCCCCAGCCCCTAAGCCGTCCAGGGATGCCAGGGCCAGATCACCAGCCTCTTTGGCCCTGGCCCTGGCTGCGGCCAGGCCATACAGCGAGGGATAGGTAAGCTTGCTATTCTTTTCGTCGCTGCCCACCGGCTTGCCGATTTTGCCTTCGTCCCCCACCACATCCAGGATGTCGTCGACAATCTGGAAGGCCAGGCCCAGCTGTTCGGCGTATTGGGTTAAACTGGCCAGTTCTCTGGCCCCGGTGCCGGCCAGGATTGCCCCGGAGCGCACCGCAACCCGGTACAGAGCGCCGGTTTTGTGGCGGTGGATGTATTCCAGGGTGGCGTCATCCATTGCGGCGCCGGCGGCCAGGGTGTCCACCACCTGGCCGCCAATGAGGCCCCGGGTGCCGGCCCCGGCGGCCACCTCGGCCACCACCCGGATCAACCGCTCCGGGGGCACCTGGCCCGGACCGGCATCCGCCAGCAGTTGGAAGGCCAGAGTCAGCAGGGCATCCCCGGCCAGCACCGCCATAGCCTCGCCGTATACTTTGTGGCTGGTAAGCTTGCCCCGGCGGTAATCATCATTGTCCATGGCTGGCAAGTCATCATGAACCAGGGAGTAGGTGTGGATCAGCTCCATGGCGCAGGCAGCCGGAATCACCAGCTCCGGTTTACCTCCCACCGCCTCGGCGGCGGCCAGGGTAAGGACCGGACGCAGCCGCTTGCCTCCGGCCATGACACTGTAGCGCATGACCTCGTGGATCAGGCCCGGGTAGTCGTCAGAGGTGGGCAGATATTTGTCCAGGGCTGCATCCACCAGGGCCGCCTTTTGTTTAAGTGCAGCCAAAAATTCCATCAGCCCTGATCACCCCTGGGCACCGGCGATTCAACGGGCTTAAGCCACAATTCTCCTCCCTCGCCGGCCTGGAGCACCGAGATTCGCTGGTCCGCCGCCTCCAGCCGGCTGTAGCACTCCCGGGAAAGCTGAATCCCCTCGGCGTAGAGTTCCAGGGCCTGCTCCAAGGGTGCCCGGCCGTCCTCCAACTCCCGGACCACAACCTCCAGCCGGCCCAGTACTTCCTCAAAAGTTCTATCTTTTAAGTCCATTTAATCCTCCGCAAAATGTGTTCTTTGCCTATCATTATAACTTGTCCCGCCAGGAATACCAATAAAAATAAGCTGCCGGACGATAAGTTGACAAAATGGCGCCTGGCACCTTCGACCCGTTATTCGACCCGGCATTTGAGGCGGCCCCGGTGGAGGGTAACATTGACCTCATCCCCGGGGCCGGCCTCGGCGGAGTCCCGGAGCACTGTGCCGTCGGGGCGGGCGCAGATGCTGTAGCCCCGGGCCAGGATGGATACCGGGCTGAGGCTGTCCAACTTGCCCGCAATCACCGCCAGGCGCCCCCTGTCCCGCTGTATCAGGGTGGCCGCCGCCTGGACCTGGCGGCGCACCAGACCGTCCACCTGCTGCTGCCGCGCCCCCACCAACTCGGCCTTGGGGCGCCGCATGCTGCGGGCCTGAACACAGTTGTCCACCCGCCGGCGCAGAAACTTGATCTGCTCAGTGACAGCCCTTTGCAGCCGGCGGGATAAAACACCCAGATGCCGCCTGATCTCCAGCCGGTCAGGCACCACCAGCCCGGCGGCGGCCGAGGGGGTGGGGGCCCTGAGGTCGGCCACCAGGTCGGATATGGTGTAATCGGTTTCGTGGCCCACAGCGGATACCACGGGAATTTCTGACTCAAAGACAGCCCGGGCCACCTCCTCGGTGTTGAAGGCCCAGAGTTCCTCCAGTGACCCTCCCCCCCGGCACACAATTATTATGTCAACTCCACCCAGGAGATTAAGCCGGCGGATGCCCCGGGCAATTTCCCGGGGGGCCTGGTCACCCTGCACCGGAGCCGGCGCCACAACAATCTCCGTTAGCGGCCAGCGCCGGCCAATAATCTCCACCACATCCCTGATTACCGCCCCCACCGGAGAGGTTACCACCCCAACCCTGGCGGGCGCCGGGGGCAGGCTTTTTTTATGGGCCGGGTCAAACAACCCCTCCGCAGCCAGGCGGGCCTTCAGTTCCTCGAAGGCCTGGTGCAGCGCCCCCATGCCCTCGGGCTCCATCTCTTCGGCGTAGAGCTGGTAAGAGCCGTCCCGCTCGTACAGGGACACATAGCCCCTGATGCGCACACCCATGCCGTCCCGGGGCCGGAAGTTCAGGCGCTGGGCCCGGGACCGGAACATCACCACCCGGATGTTGCAGTATTCATCCTTCAGGGTCAGGTACAGGTGGCCGGAGGCGGCCCGCTTGAAGTTGGATATCTCCCCTTTCACCCACAAACCGGCCAGCAGGTGGTCGTTTTCCAGCAAGTCTTTAATGTGCCTCGTAAGCTCCAGCACCGTTAATGTACGCATAAAAGTCCTCCGAATATATTATGTAAACCATTATTCATTCAAGCAACCTATAAATTAAGCAGCACTTTTCAAGATTTTACATTAGTAGCAATTGTAAATTTCATTCGGTACCTGGCCTCTTTTATTATTTCTATACCCTCAATTGTCATATTATATTTTTACAGTTTTACAATGTCAATAACCGGCTGTTCGGCTGGAAAAAGGTGTTTGTGGTGGGTATGAAAGGAAAATCCCCCGGAATGGTCCGGGGGATTTGGGATCTCTGGTTTTACTACTCGCCAAGGGCCTGTTTGAAGGCGGCCAGGGTGTTCTTCATCAGCATAGTGATGGTCATGGGGCCAACACCGCCGGGAACCGGGGTGATCAGGCTGGCTTTTTCCTTAACGTTTTCGAAGTCCACGTCGCCGGCCAGCTTGGCTTTGCCCTCGGGGGTCATGCCAATGCGGTTGACGCCCACATCAATGACGGCTGCGCCTTCTTTGACCATGTCGGCGGTGACGTAGTTGGCTACGCCGGCGGCCACGATGAGGATGTCGGCCATCCGGGTGAAGTGGCCAACGTCCTTGGTGCCGGTGTGGACGATGGTCACAGTGGAGTTGGCGCCCTTGGCCTTTTGCAGCATGATGTTGGTGATGGGCTTGCCCACGATGTTGCTGCGGCCGACGACCACCACGTGGGCGCCGCTGGTTTCCACACCGCCGCGGATTAAGAGTTCCTGGATGCCAGCGGGGGTGCAGGGATAGAATATGCCCGAACCGATGACCATCCGGCCCACGTTAACCGGGTGGAAGGCGTCAACATCTTTGTCGGGGTTGATGGCATACAGAACTTTGGTTTCGTTGATGTGCTTGGGCAGCGGCAATTGAACCAGGATGCCGTTGATGCTGTCATCGTTGTTGTACTTGTCAAGCAGGGCCAATAGATCCTCTTCGCTGATGTCCGCCGGCTGATTGTCCTGGATGGAGTAAAAGCCCAGTTCCTTGGCGGTTTTTTGCTTACCGGTAACATAGCTCACCGAGGCCGGGTTTTCGCCAATCAGAATGGTTACCAGGCCGGGCACTTTGTTGTATTTAGCCTGCAGGGCATCCACCTCGGCCTTGATTTCCTCCCGGATTTGCTTGGCAACTTCAACGCCGGAAATGATTTTTGCCGTCATAATATTTAATTCTCCTCCTCGTTTATCTTTATATTTATTTCTTGCTCAGGTATTCGTGGATGGAATTGGCTCCCACCCGGCCTGCGCCCATGGCCAGAATAACGGTAGCCGCGCCGGTGACCACGTCGCCGCCGGCATATACGCCGGGCTTGGAGGTGGCAGCCTTTTCGTCGGTCACAATATTGCCGCGCCTGGTGATTTCCAAACCCTTGGTGGTCCTGGGTACCAGCGGGTTGGGGCCCTGGCCGATGGCCACAACTATGGTGTCTACCTCCATGACGTACTCGGAGCCTTCAATGGGCACGGGGCGGCGGCGTCCTGAGGCGTCAGGCTCGCCCAGCTCAAAGCGGATGCATTTCATGCCGGTGACCCAGCCGTTCTCATCCTGCAGAATTTCCACCGGGGCGGTGAGGAAGGCAAACTTGACGCCCTCTTCCTCGGCGTGCTCGGCTTCTTCATGGCGGGCCGGCAGCTCTTCCTTGCTCCTTCTGTAAACAATCCAGGACTCTTCGGCGCCCAGGCGCAGGGCAGTGCGGGCGCCGTCCATGGCCACGTTGCCGCCGCCCAAAACAGCCACTTTCTTACCCAGTTTGATGGGGGTGTCCCAATTGGGGAACTGGTAGGCCTTCATTAAGTTGGTCCGGGTCAGAAACTCGTTAGCCGAATAAACACCGCAGGCGTTTTCACCGGGGATGTTCATGAAGTAGGGCAGGCCGGCGCCGGTGCCAATGAATACAGCATCAAAGCCGTCTACTTCCATGAGTTCGTCAACGGTGGTGAATTTACCCACCACTGAGTTTACTTCGATTTCAACACCCAGCTTTTTCAGGTTTTCCACCTCGGCCTGCACAACGGCTTTGGGCAAACGGAACTCGGGAATACCATACATCAACACACCGCCGGCAACATGCAGGGCCTCCAGGATGGTGACCTTGTGGCCCAGTTTGGCCAGGTCGGCGGCGGCGGTCAGGCCGGCGGGACCGGAACCCACAACGGCAACCTTCTTGCCCGTGGGGGGGGCAATTTCGGGAACTTGCACGCCGGCGGCCAGTTCCCAGTCAGCGCAAAAGCGCTCCAGACGACCGATACCAACAGGATCGTTCTTCTTACCCAGAGTACAGTACTTTTCACACTGGTTTTCCTGGGGGCAAACCCGGCCGCAAACGGCGGGCAGGGCGTTCTTTTCCTTAATTTTGGCAATGGCCCCGGCAAAGTCACCTTCGGCAAGCAGCTTGATAAAGGCTGGGATGTCTACTTCCACCGGGCAGCCCTGACGGCAGGGCTCTTTTTTGCACTGGATGCAACGATTGGCCTCGGCAATGGCTGTTTCCCCGGAGTAGCCCAGGGCCACTTCGTTGAAATTTTTAGCCCTGACCACGGCATCCTGCGCCGGCATCGGGTTCTTGTTCGGGACTATCGGCTTTTTCGGCTTCTTTTCGTCCGCCATTATTCAGCACCTCCGCATCCCGACCCGCATTTGCAGTTATGATGCTCCATGGCCAGTTGCTCTTCAGGCCGGAAAATCCCGCCGCGGCGTCCCAGTTCCAGCCAGTCTACCTCGTGGCCGTCAAATTCGGGGCCGTCTACGCAGACAAACTTGGTGGTTCCGCCCACGGATACCCGGCAGCAACCGCACATGCCAGTGCCGTCCACCATTACGGCGTTCAGGCTGACGATTGTTTTAACGCCGTATTCTTTGGTCAGGTTGCAGACCGCCCGCATCATGGGCTGAGGGCCTATGGCTATAACCAGGGGCCTGTTTTCCTTGCCTTTTGCCTCAATAACTTCCTTCAGCACATCGGTTACGAAGCCCTTGCGCACGTAACTTCCGTCATCGGTGGTGACCAGCAGCTCGGTGCAGGCCTTGCGCATCATGTCTTCCCAGAACAGCAGGTCGCCGCTGCGGGCGCCAATGATGCCGATGACCTCGTTGCCGGCCTCTTTGAGGTCCCGGGCAATGGGGTGTACCGGGGCAATGCCGACACCGCCGCCTACAACCACTACGGGGCCGTCAAATCTCTCTATGTGAGATGGCTCACCCAGGGGGCCTACAAAGTCCTTAATGTAGTCTCCTGCTTCCATTTGGCCAAGTTGGGTTGTGGTCTTGCCCACTTCCTGAAAGACGATGGTGATGGCGCCCTTTTCCCGATCATAATCGGCGATGGTAAGAGGAATTCTTTCCCCTTCCTCATGAATGCGTAAAATGATGAACTGACCAGCCTTGCAGCTTTTGGCAACTTTAGGCGCTTCGATAACAAATAGCTTGATAATTGGTGAAAATATTTCTTTTTCTAAAATTTTGAACATAGAAACCTAATCCCCTCCCTTATAGAAACATAATCCCCTCCCTCGTTATCTTTTACGTTGTTATTTCTAGATACAGTTCATAATTCCTTCTGTTTTTTTCGTTATTGAGTGAATTTTTAGACCGTTGCAAAATAAAAGTCCGGCCTTCCGGCCGGACCATTTCGCAAATATCACCGTATCCAAGACTCATTCTGACTACTGACTACTGACTACTGACTACTGACTCCTGAGTAGTTACTAATTTTTTAAATTCGGTAGGCGTCGAGGTTTTCGGCAACTTTCCCTAAAATGCCGTTAATAAATCTCCCGGAATCTTCGCCCCCAAATTTTTTGGCCATCTCCACGGCCTCATTGATAGATGCTCCCGGAGGTATCTCCGGCAGGTGCAGGATTTCATACAGGGCCAGGCGCATAATGTTTCTGTCCACATTGGGCATGCGGCCCAAATCCCAGTCCCTGCTGAGATTGGAAATGATCTGGTCCAGGTTCCCCAGGTTTTGGAGGGCGCCGAATACCAGGTTACGGGTAAAGGCGCTGTCCTCCACAGATATGTCTGCGACCAGTTCCGCCACATCCCCGGCAAAGCTGCGCAGGGCCATTTCCGGGTCGCTTTTCCCCACATCAATCTGGAACATTGTCTGCAGGGCCTTTTCCCGGGCCTGCCTTCTACCCATTGGTTAATCTCACCTTTCCCTGAACAGCCGGGATAATTTTTCGCGCACGTCAACCCGCTCATCCACAGCCTTGCCCGCATAGTAGCCGATTATAATACAAAGGGCTACAAAAACTGCCTTGAGCAAGCCATAAGATATGGCAAACCAGCCGAAAACCAGCCCCAGCGTTATACCAACAATCTTCCCGCGATGCCTGTCCAAAAATTCAAGAATCAGTCCCGGATCCATTATTGCCACCCCTTCTTTACTGTCACTATTCTACCCGGGGCTTATTGGCCGCAATCTTATCCACGAGGATCAGCACATCGTGAACCTCGACTCCGGTCACTTCCAGGATCTGCTCCTTCACCTGTTCCTGAATTTCTTTGGAAATCACGGGTATGTTGGTGTCGGGGCTAACTGATATTTTAATTTTTATGCCCACTCCCCGGGGCACGACCACAACCCTGGCCTTAACTTCACGCACACCGCTAAATCCGTCAATAATCTTTTCCACCAGGCTTTCGATGGCATGCAGGGCTATTCTTACCTGCCCCAGCGCACCTTCCCTGACCACCGCCTGATGACTCCTGCTTTTGATTAAGCCGGCCCAGAATAACCTGGCGCCCATAAGTATATACACTCCTATTATAACCAGCAATATGTCCCTCCGGGCGCCGGCGGTATAGTCCGCCGCCACAATCCCCGAAGGCAAATGATATCCTGTTAGCGCCACCGCCGCCAATCCCAGCGCCACCGTGACGGTAAAGGCATATATTACCAGGATAACCCGGTCTAAGGGTCCCAATGTGATACCCTCCTCGGGTAAAAATAATTATTGTTACCACGCCGGTAAGGCGATGCTATTATTTTACCCTGTGGTCTTCTTCTTTCGCCTCGGAGCCGAAGTTGACCCCCTGGATATTAACGTTAACTTCCACCACGGTGAGCCCGGTCATGGTCTCAATGGCCTTTTTAACCGACTCCTGAATTTGGGCTGACACATCGGGGATCCGGGAACCATAGTCAATAATCACATATAAGTCAACAGCAGTTTCTTTTTCGCCCACTTCAACCTTAACACCCTTGGAAAGGTTCTTGCGCCCCAGTTTTTCTGCTATTCCTCCTACCACGCCGCCACTCATACCGGACACGCCGGGCACATCGGTGGCTGCCAGTCCCGCGATGATCCTCACCACGTCATCGGCGATGCGAATTGAGCCAAGGTTGGTCTTTTCTTCCTTAACCAGTATTTCATTATTTCCCACGACCATCCCTCCTTATTATTTCTCCATAACTTAGTATTACATGTCCATTATATAGAAAATGGAATAATAACGCAACTACAGGACCTTTATTTTCCAAGGATGCGGCGGTGGATGAAGTTGGTGTAGTAGTCACCGCGGCGGAAAAAAGCGTTGCGCAACACCTCAATGTGCAGCGGAATAGTAGTCTTAATGCCCTCCACCTGGAATTCCCGCAGCGCTCTTTCCATGCGCCGGATGGCCTCTTTGCGGTCCTGACCCCAGACGATCAGCTTACCCACCATGGAGTCGTAGTAAGGCGGCACATTCCAGCCGGCATAGGCCGCGCTGTCCACCCGCACCCCGGGACCGCCGGGGGCCCGGTAGGCAGTGATGATTCCCGGACAGGGGGTGTAGTTGTGGGCCGGGTCCTCGGCGTTGATGCGGCACTCGATGGCCCAGCCGCTGATGGTGATATCCTCCTGGGTGTAAGCCAGCTTTTCACCAGCCGCCACCCTTATTTGGTCCACCACCAGGTCGATGCCGGTCACCATTTCAGTTACCGGGTGCTCAACCTGGATTCTGGTGTTCATTTCAATGAAGTAGAAGTCGCCGTGCCGATCCAGGAGAAATTCCACGGTGCCGGCGTTGTAATAGCCGGCCGCCCGGGCGGCCTTGACCGCGGCATCACCCATGCGCGCCCGCAGTTCCTCACTCACAGCGGGGGAGGGAGCTTCCTCGATGACCTTCTGATTGCGTCGCTGGATGGAGCAGTCCCGCTCCCCCAGGTAAAGCAGGTTTCCGTGCTTGTCGCCGATGATCTGAATTTCCACGTGCCGGGGCTCTTCAACGTATTTTTCCAGGTAAACTTCGGAGCTGCCAAAGGCTGCCCGGGCCTCGTTCTGGGCGGTGAGGACGGCGTTGGACAGGTCGTCCCGGTCCTGGGCCACCCGCATCCCACGACCGCCGCCGCCGGCTGCGGCCTTGACCATGACCGGGTAGCCGATGCCCTCAGCCAGGGTTACGGCCTCCTCCACGCTGGTTAGAATGCCCCCGGAGCCCTGGACCACCGGAACCCCGGCCTTGATCATGGTTTCCCGGGCCAGGGCCTTGTCCCCCATCTGGGCTATGGCCCGGGCCGGCGGCCCGATAAAGGTGAGCCCGTTGCTCTCGCAAACCTCCGCAAACCTGGCATTTTCAGCTAGAAAACCATATCCGGGGTGAACCGCTTCAGCCCCGGATACCAAAGCAGCACTTATGATGTTGGCCACGTTTAAGTAACTTTTACCCGATGGGGGCGGGCCGATGCAGTAGGCCTCGTCGGCCAGCAGCACCGGCAGGCTGTCCCGGTCCGCCTCGGAAAAGACCAGCACCGATTTAATCCCCAGGTCCCGGCAGGCCCTGATAATGCGCAGGGCGATTTCGCCCCGGTTGGCAATGAGTATTTTCTTGAACATGTTGGCAAAGCTCCCTTATACAAGATAAATGAGATAGACTTACTAAAAGGATGGCTCCTTTATAGGTTTTTGCGACCCATAAAGAATAGACCAACTAAGATACTTATTCCTGGCGGGGCCGGTGTTCCCCGCTCGCTCAGGGTGCTCCGCACCGACGGCGCCTCGGCTTGCCTCGACCGGCCCGGGCAGTCCTGCATATTGCGCACAATATGATTTCCAACTAATATCCTTATATCCGCCATAGCCAGCATTTGTTTTCTAAAGCAACACTGCTTGCGCGATTCGGCCTGCCAGGGCGGTAACTCGGCTGCGCCGGGCGCCGTTACCGGCGCTCCGCAACATCGCTCGCAGGGAATCACCGGCCCCGCTGCCATCAGTTTGTGCACTAATGAAGTTGACAGGTAAGTCATGGAAAGTACCAGTTATGTAAACCAGCAAGAGGTTTACTCAGTTGTACTTGATGAGCATTTTACCCCAAAATCCGCATAAACGGCGTTACAGCGCTAACCTTTGAACCCGTTAGAAGTGAAAAATGATGCTGAGGCGGCAGGTGTTTATCACGACAGGCGCGTAGCGGAGCGTCGTTAAAAAGACCTGGCGCCGGAGTTTAGCGGGGCTTAAGGCCCGAAACGTGCCGGTATCACTGTGCAAGTTAGATAAGTATTGGTAATCCCGTGGCAACATGATTTAGACAGTAAGCCTGCCGCGCACAATTTGCAGGGCCTTTAGCCCCGCTTAACGACAAGCCCCGGTCTTTTCGACGCGCAGCTCCGGGCCTGACGGGATATTACCTGCCGCCCCTCACCGGACTTACTTAGTCGATCTTTATCTTCGCACAGCCTGTAAGACCCCGCCCTCGCATAAGGAAAGGGGACACACCTGCTGAAGCTTGGGTATTTCTCTGGGGACAGGAATGTCCCCAACGTATGGGATTAACAGGCTGTAAACTCGAAATAAGCGCGACTAAGGTTCAGCGGATAGGGAACACACCTCCTTCGGAGGAATGTCCCCAACGTATGGGTTAAAACCCCACCTGAACCAAGTCTTCTTTATACTCAGTCGGTTTTGATGAGCATCAAGGGTTGGCCGTATTCCACCGGGGTGGCGTTCTCCACCAGGATTTCCACGATTTCGCCGGCAACCTCGGCCTCAATTTCATTCATTAGCTTCATGGCCTCGATGATGCACAGGGTCTGGCCCTTTTCCACCCAGTGGCCGGCCTCCACGTAAGGAGGCTCGTCGGGGGCCGGGGCACGGTAGAAGGTTCCCACCATGGGGGAGGTGACAGCCATCAGGCCCTCCCTTTCCACCGCGGACTTGCCGGGAGCCGGCGCGGGCGTCTGTGCAGAGGCCGGTGCGGGCGTCTGTGCAGGGGCCGGCGCCGGCCCGGTTTCTTCCAGATCGCCGTTGACCCCGGGTCTGGCGCCGCCCTTTCTGATAGCCACCTTGATCCCGTCGTTTTCCAGAATAACTTCGGATACGTCGGATTTATCGATTAATTTAATCAGCTCTTTTATGTCCTGCCAATTCATTTCCTCTTCCTCCTTTGGCGCTGGGGGTTTATTGCCCGGTGCGGCCGGCCTGGCCTTGGGCTTGTTGTCGGTCGGCGGGTGGGTCGCCTTGCTGCCCGGGTTGTTTCTGACCTCCAAAAATCTCCTGGCCACCTGGGGAAACATGGCGTAGGACAGCACATCTTCCTCCGAACGGGCCAGGTCCTTGACCTCCGTCCTTATTTTATCCATTCTGGGCTCCAGCAAGTCCGCCGGCCGGCAGGTTACCTGCTCCTTGTCGCCCAGGGCCTTTTTCAGCACGGCCTGGTCCAGGGTCAGCGGCGCCGGCGGGCGGCCGTACAGTCCCTGCAGGTAGGACTTGACCTCACCGGGTATCAGCTTGTAGCGCTCCCCGGTAAGTACGTTCAGTACCGCCTGGGTGCCGACGATCTGGCTGGTGGGTGTTACCAGCGGGGGATAGCCCAGCTCTTCCCTGACCCTGGGTATTTCCTCCAGCACTTCCGGCAGCTTGTGCAGCGCCTTTTGCTCTTCCAACTGGGTAACCAGGTTGGAGATCATACCACCGGGAACCTGGTGGTCAAACACCCGCATGTCGCTAATCCTGGTAACGCCACGCTCCTGGCCGTTTTCCTTGCGAACTTGCTCAAAGTATTCGGCCAGCTCAAACAGTACGTGAATGTCCAGGCCGCTGTCGTAAGGCGACCCCTGGAAGGCCCGCACCACGGTTTCCACCGGCGGCTGAGAGGAGCCGAAGGCCAGGGGCACCGAGGCGGTGTCAATTACGTCCACCCCGGCCTCGGCGGCCTTGAGGTAGGTGGACAGGGCCAAGCCACCAATGTAGTGGCTGTGCAGCTGCACCGGCAGACCCACCTTTTCCTTGAACAACTTCACCAACTCATAGGCGGTGTAGGGGGCCAGCAGGCCGGCCATGTCTTTGATGCAGATGGAGTGGGCGCCCATTTCGGCCAGGCTCAGGGCTGTTTCCAGGTAGTGCCCGGTGGTGTGGACCGGGCTGATGGTGTAAACCACTGCTGCCTGGACATGGGCGCCGGCCTCCCGGCCGGCCCGCACCGAGGTTTCCAAATTCCTTATATCATTCAGGGCATCAAAAACCCGGATGATGTCGATGCCGTTCTCCACCATTTTGTGGACAAACGCCTCCACCACGTCATCCGGGTAGTGCTGGTACCCCACCACAGATTGACCTCGCAGCAACATTTGCAAAGGCGTTCGCTTGGCTATACGTTTTATGGCCCTGAGCCGCTCCCAGGGGTCTTCGTTCAGGTATCTGAGACAAACATCAAAGGTGGCCCCGCCCCATACCTCAAGGGAATGGTAGCCCACCTCATCCAGCTTATCCAGAACGGGCAGCATGTCAGATGTTTTCATCCTGGTGGCCCACAGGCTCTGGTGGGCGTCGCGCAAAGTAGTGTCGGTAATTCTAACCCCGGGCATAACAGTTTCCTCCTAACAAGAAAAGCTCGCTTAATTTCTTCCCCTGAGCCGCCTTTCAGCCCTTTTTAGTTATTACAAAAAGAACTCAGGTTGCGTCTAACAACCTGACTTTTTAAAAACCCAAGAAACTGGTTAGTTCCTAAGTTAATTATATGCTTTGTTTCAGGTTTTGCAAATAGGCGGCGAACAAGTATACAATATATATCAAGCTTTCGGTATGATGATGATTTTTTCCTGGCCCAGGCCGGTCTCCCGCACCACCAGGTCCATGATCCGGCCGGCCTCCCCGGGTGACAGCTGGTCAGCCCGGACAATCACCGTGACGCCGGTTTCCTTTAGAAACACCGCCACCTCATTAAACCCCTTGGCCCGGATCATACTCTCCAGCTCCAATTCCCCGGTCATAAACTCCCCCATGGCCAGGAGCTTATTTTGGGCCACCTCCCTGGCCTCCTGGCCGGTGGCGGGATTGGCTATAATTTCCCGGAGCATTTCCATTTGCTTGCCCCGGGTCCGTTCCCGCTCCAGCCGGTACTCAACAAAAAAGTTTTCTCTATCTGACGGCTGCTCAGCTGCGACTGATTCAGGAGCCGGGATTTCCTCCGGCAAATATTCCGGGGTTACCATTACTTCCGGGCCGGCAACGGTCTGGCCGGGATCCTGGCCGGCCTTCATTTGGCCAGGCATCCCGTGATAGCCGGAGTAAAACAGCAGCAGGCCAAGGGCCGCCATAATGGCCAGGATGATCGTCCGCCGGGACATACTAACCACCCTCATCTTTTTTGATCACTTCCTTCCATGGGCAAAACCAGAATCTTGTGTGGCTCAACCCCTAGTCCTGTTTCCACCGCCCGGAATAGCCTGGCCTTGACCCCGGGGTCCGCCGCGCCCCTGGCCACCACCAGCACACCGGCAATATCGGCGGCGCTTTCCTGCTCCATCACTGGATTTTCCGAGCCAGTTCCCCTTAGCAGAACCAGCTGTCCGCTATCACTTTCCTCGCTAATCACCCTGGTGCCCCCGCCCTGATCCCTTTCTTCCGTGGTCTTACGGCCGGTGGTTGCATTCACGGCATAGCTGGAGCGGGTTGATGAGGATAGCCTGACGGCCACCTGCACCTCACCGGCCCCCTCAACCATGACCAGCATGTCCCGCACCTTTTCCGCCAGGAATTCCTCCTGGCTGGTCATCAGGGACACCACCGGCTCAGCCGCCCTGCCCGGGCTGCCCTGCTGCTCCTGGGCGGGGGCCTGCTCAGCGGTTTGGGTTTCCCGCATGGCGTTCCCCGCCAGAATCAGTAAAACTCCCAGCAGGGTTGCGCCCAGCAAAAGCCACATTTGTTTACCCAGCTGCCACTTCACACATTATCCCTCCCGCTCCTTACTTGTAATTTATCTCAATCTTTTCCGGCTCCAGGCTGTAGAACTCGGCCAGATTACGAGCCATTCTGGCTGCCGTTGACTTAATCTCCGGCCCCGGCCCGCCACCCGGGCCGTCGCTGTCAACCGGCGGGGTTGAGCCAACCTTAACTTGCACCGGCTCAACCACAGCGGGCCTGACCTGGCTGACCGCGCCCTCGCCGGCCGGGCCGGCTGAGACGACCAGGCTGATTCTTTTAATGTGTCCCAGGTAGGGGCTGTCCGGCTCATCCTCCACCTCCACTAAAGCCTCCTGGACGGTGATGCCCGGGTACAGGCGGGCCATACTCAAAACCTGGGACTGGATGCCGAGGCGGTAGTTTTCCAGAGCCCGGGCTCTGCCGTCCTCATCCATGGCCGTACCTCTGGACATAACCTCGGATAGGGGCGGCCCACCCCCGGCCATGGCCTCCTCCGTCAGGAAGCGGGGCACGTCGGCCATATAACCCTCCCGGATCAAACCGGTGGCCACCTGCAACACCGACATGATGACCAAAAGGCCCATGACCATCCTCACATAGCGGCGCATATTGCCCTGGGGCAGCAGCATTTCCAAAAAAACAGCCAGCATCACAATAATAATCAGGGTCTGCACCAGGACGCGTATGGTTTCCACCGCTCTACCCCCCCGATTCTTGTTAACTCATATGCAGCCGGTGCTTATCACCTTAGCATTACTGTGAAGTTACCTATACCCACCACAATGGTGACGGCAAAGAAAAACAATAAGCCCACGGTGGCCACGGCGGCAAAAATAGTCAACAGACTGTTGCTCAGTTTATTCAGGCACTCCCCCAGCCGGTTGTCACCCACCGGCTGGATCACCGCCCCGGCCAGTTTATAAATGAAGACCAGGGAGATAATTTTAAGCAGGGGCAGGGCCAACATCAGCAGTATGGCCAGCACACCGGCTATACCCACCGCGTTTTTGATTAACAGGGATGAACTGACCATAGCCTCCAGGGCATCGCTGAACATGCCACCCACCACCGGGATAAAGGTGTCCGTGGCAAATTTAGCCGTCCGGATGGTCAGGTTGTCCCCCAGCGCCCCGGCCACCCCCTGGATGGCCAGCACCCCCAAAAATACCGTTGAAAACAACCCCAGCATGGCCATGGCCACGGTCTTCATCAGCCCGGCCAACTGGGAAACCTGAAACCTGTCCGACAGGTGGCTGACAATATCCAGCACGGCGGCAAAGAAGATCAGGGGCAGGACCACGTTTTTTACCAGGGTGCCGACGGTGGTTACCGTAACCAGCACGATGGGATGAAAAATGGCCGCCGAAGCCACCCCGCCCACAGCCACCAGCAGGGTCAGTAAAAGGGGCAGCAGGGCCTGCATGAACACAACCATATTGTCCACCACCTCCCGGGCCGCCTGCACGGCAATGCCAAAGGAGCCCAGGGCAATGGTGATTAAAATCAGATAGGTGACCATATAGGTTAACTGGCCGGTGGACCCCCGGTCAAAGGCAGCGGTAAGGTTTTGCAAAACAGCGCAAATGACGGCCAGAATAACCAGCTTGCCCAAAAGGGAGAAATTTGCCACCACCTCCCTGAAGATATACTGTAAAAAGCTGCTGAATATTTCACCCGGCCGCCAGTCAACTTCCCTTTTTACCAGCTTCCACACGGTTTCCCGAAAATCCAGGCCGGGCAGGGCCTGATCCATTTCCCCGTCCAGGCGGCTGATAAAATCCTGCACACCCGACATGTCCAGAAGTTCCATCTGCTCCTCCACCCCTGCCGGCTCCGGCGCAGCGGCGGCGGCAGGGGCCGGGGAGAACATCAGCAGACATATGATAATAATTACTCCAATCACTTCATCACGCCCTAGGGAACCAGTTTTAGTAGTGCCTGCAGCACCGCCACCACAATGGGCACAGCCAGCACCAATACCAGCACTTTGGCTGCAAATTCAATTTTGGAGGCCAGGGCGCCCTCGCCGGCATCCCGGCAAATCTGAGCGCCAAAATCAGCAATATAAGCAATCCCCACAATTTTTAAAATTGTGCCGAGGTACAGGTTACTTATACTGGCCTGGTTGGCCAGCTCACGTAAGATATCAATAACTGCGCCAATCTTGCCCAGAACCATCAGGAACAGGATTACACCCACGGTCAGACTGAGGACCACGGCCATTTCCGGCGTGCGCTGGCGCAACACCACCGCCGTAACCGTACCAATCAGGGCCAGCCCTACGATCTGCAAAATTTCCATAACCCCACCCCTTGCCGGCTAAAACAGTTTAAACACAGATTTTACCTGGTCGAACAGGTCACCCAGCACCTGGACTACCAGGATCAGGGCCAGGGCTATACCGCCCAGGGTTACCCAGAAGCCAAAATCTTCTTTACCGGAGTTCTTCAGTACTGTGTGAGCCACGGCAACCAGAATGCCAATGCCGGCAATCTGAAAAATCAGATCTATGTTGATCATTCCCGCCTCCTCCTTCCACCGTGATCAGAGTCTTCTTTATGAACAGGCCCGGCAGGTACCCCTTGGAGCCGGCCGCCCCCCGTTTTTCAATAAATCAAGATAACCACCGCCAGGGCGCCCAGAAAACCGAGATAGCTCCACAGCTTAACATTGCCGGCAGCATCCCGGTCGGCCCTGGCTATCTGGGACTGCAGCTGCTCCCGGGCCAGACTCAGGTGTTTGGCCTGGTCCCGGCCGTCGGAAATGCCCAGGACGCCGCCCAAGGTCCGCAGCACGGCCAGGTCGGCGGAGGTCAGGTTGCTGTCCGGGTAGAAGCGGAGCAGGGCCTTTTCCCAGGCCTCTGCCGCCGTGTCCCCCTGCATGGAGAGCAGCTCTTCCCGGGCCGCGGTAAAAAGCACCGCCACACTCCGATCACACCGGGAGGCCACCCCGCCCAGGGCGTCAGGGAGAATGGTGGAAGCATAGGTAATCTCTGTTTCCAGCATTTGCAGGGCGGATTGCAGCTGCCGCAATTCCGCCGGCCGCCGGGCATAGCGCCGGGCAACGGCCAGGCCGGCCAGGCCCCCGCCGGCAACAACCAGCAACACACCAAGTAGCTTTAGCAATTACCTCACCTCCAGGGGCTGCAGGGTTTTGCCGTTAAAAATCTTTTCTAGTGTGCCGGGCCCCGCAGAGCGCCCCAGCAGCACCAGCCGCTCAATGATTCTCAATCTAAACAGCCCCTGCAGACCAGGCCGGGACGCCAGCTCCCCGGGTGAGGAGCCGTGCACCGTAGTCAGCACCGACACCCCGGCGCTGAATACCTCTTCCAGGGCCGCCACATCCTCCGGCCGGCCAATTTCGTCGGTGGCCAGCACCGCCGGTGACATGGCCCGCAGCAGCATCATCATGCCCTCCGCCTTGGGACAGCCGTCCAGCACATCTGCCCGCAGGCCAATGTCCAGGGAGGGAACGCCCCGGAAACAGCCGGCGATTTCGGAGCGTTCGTCCACTACCCCCACGTTCATCCCCGGTATGCCCAGTTCCGCCACCCCGTTGCTGAGCTGCCTGATTACGTCCCTGAGCAGGGTCGTCTTGCCGCAGCGGGGGGGGGAAAAGATCAGGGTGTGATAGGTCCGCCCGTTACGGCGGTCCCAGATAAAAGGTATCACTTTTTGGGCGATCCCCTTAATGTCCCGGGAAATCCGGACATTGAAGCCGGATATATACTTTAGTGACCTTACCCGCCCCCCATCAAGCACAACCTTTCCGGTAACCCCCACCCGGTGGCCGCCGGGGAGGGTGATGTAGCCGTTGCGCAAATCTTCCTCAACTGCATAAATGGATGAGTTGCTGATTAGTTGCAGGGTGCGGTTGATATCATCGGCTGAAACAAGGTAAGCCGCATTCGGACTGCCCACCAGCCCGCCCCGGCTGTCCAAAAAACGGTCCCCTCCCGCAAATGCTAGAATTAGCGGCCTGTTTTGCCGCAGCCTGATTTCTTCCAGCTGGCTCAACATCGGGGCAGGCAACCCGCCCAGCAGCTGGCGCAGGGACGCAGGTATAATTTTTAATACTTCGGGCCAGGGCCAGCCGCCCGGCAGGCCGGGCTTCCCAAAACATACAGCTTTATCGCTCATGGTTTGTCCCCCTCTACAAATACATATTTTACCTGAAACAAAATTATGCCCCGGAAAAAAGTGAGAGGCCGCTCATCGCCTGGCGAAAAGCGGCCCCATATAGCTGGAAAATCCGGTTAAATATCATCCTCACGCCTGTTAACTAACCCGCCCTCCAGTAATTCGGGCTCATCGGCAGCCTCAAGTCTTTCATCGGTAACAAAAACAACTTCGTCACAGTTGGGACAGGTTACCTCAATTACATCTTCATCTTCCAGGATGTCCGAACTGAAGCAGACCGCTTCCCCGCAGCGGGGACAATCAGCTTCCAGGTAGTCCTCGTCTGTTCCCTCAATATCCATGATCTCATTTTCCAGCTGATACAAATCTTCGTCAATGCTCTCCACGTAATCCTCCAACTGCTCTTGGGCATCTTCCAGCTCATTAAACTGTTCGGCAAATTCGTCAAGCACCTCCAGGATGCCACTTAACAGTTTACCTTCCTTACTGACCCCGTCCAGATTCATCCCTGCGGAAAGACCCTGCAAGTAGGAAACACGGGATTTAAGATCAGCCATAGGTTGCTTCAAACCTCCTTTGTCAGTGTGTTATTTATTATTGCTCCTGGCAGGCGTTTCTAAACTATGTATTGATGTAAAAAAACGGTTACAATCAGTGCTGCCGGTGTTTAAGGCGCGGCGTTATCACCACTCACTCCCGCCCCCCTGTCTGTTACTTTTCTCAAAAACAAAAAGCGGCCCTCGCAGGAACCGCCCTGTACCACTTGTATACATTCAGTGAAACCGGTGTTAAGGCACTGCTGCGTCGCTCGTTAACGATAACGCCGTGCCTCTACCGGGTTTACTGAATACTTACTAATACTTTGTCCGTGGCTTCCGACGCCCGGCGCCCGACGGCCGAAATCCAACTAGGCCCGCTTTATGTAATGGCCGGTGCGGGTGTCAATTTGCAGCACATCACCTACGGTGATGAAGAAGGGTACATTCACCACGGCTCCGGTTTCCAGGGTCGCCGGCTTGGCGCCGCCGGAGGCGGTGTCCCCCTTAATGCCCGGGGCGGTTTCCACCACTTCCAACTCCACAATGTTGGGCAGATCCAACCCGATGGAGCGCCCATTGAAGGTGAGAATGTGGATCAGCATGTTTTCCTTGAGGTATTTTACCGCGTCACCCAGTTCATCAGCCGTCATGGCAAACTGGTCGTAGGTTTCCATATTCATGAAGTTGTACTCTTTGCCGTCATTGTACAAGTACTGGGTCTCATTCCGGTCCACCCTGGCCCGGGGTAATTTTTCCCCGGGGTTGAAGGTTTTTTCCACCATCGCCCCAGTGCGCAGGTTTTTAATCTTGGACCTGACGAAGGCTGCCCCCTTACCCGGCTTCACATGCTGAAACTCCACCACCTGATAGACATCTCCCTCAATCTCAATAGTCAGACCGGTGCGAAAATCACTTGTTGAAATCAATGGTATAACCCCCTTATGATAAGTTAACATAACCCGTTCACCCTCAAAGGGTGATTATTTTCTCCTTGGGTGAGCTGGTGAGCACCCGGCATCCGTTCCCGGTTACCAGAACCATGTCCTCAATCCGCACGCCGCCCCAGTTGGGCAGGTAGATCCCCGGCTCCACCGTAACCGCCATACCCTCCTGGAGCACGGTCTGATCGGTGGCAGCCAGCCGGGGCGACTCGTGGACGGCCAGCCCCAGCCCGTGACCGGTGCTGTGGCCGAAGTATTCCCCGTAGCCGCAGCCCTCAATGACCCCTCTGGCCGCCCGGTCGGCGCCCGCCGCCTCAACCCCCGGTCTGATCAAAGACAGGGCCGCCTGCTGGGCCGCCAGGACTATATCATATATTTCTCTGTGCCGCCGTGACGGCCGTCCCAGGACAACCGTCCTGGTAAAATCGGAATTGTAGCCCTGCACCGTGGCGCCAAAGTCAAGGATCAAAAAATCACCGGGCGCCAGAGCCCTGTCGGAGGCCACCCCGTGGGGCAGCGCCGACCGGGGTCCGGAGGCGGCAATGATGGGAAAGGAGGCCCCTGAGGCGCCCGCCCGGCGCATGAAGAACTCCAGCTCCAGGGCCACCTCCCGCTCCCGGATACCCGGCTTGATCAGGGGCAGAATATGTTTAAAGGCCTGGTCCGCCAGGGCGGCGGCCCGGGCTAAGATTTCCATCTCACCGGCATCCTTGATCTCCCTGAGTCTCTCCACCAGGCCCGGCGCTGCCTTGATTTGCACGCCGGCCAACACCTCTTGAAAGGCTGTGTACTGCTGGAGGGTTATGAAGTCGGCCTCCACCCCCAGGCGGTAGTCGGGCTGCCCCCGGAGAATCCCGGCCAGGGTTTCGGGCAGGGTTTTCTCCACCCGCACCAACTCAAAGTCCGGGCTTTCCAGGCCGGCCTGGCTCAGGTAGCGAAAGTCGGTCAGCAATAGTGACCGGCGGCTGTCCACCAGCACCGCCCCGGCGCTGCCGGTAAACCCGCTGAGGTAGCGGCGGTTTTCCGGTCTGAGCACCAGCAGGGCATCCAGTTCCCCGGCGCCCATTAATTCCCGCAGTTTTTCCAGTCTTGTTGCCGGTCTCACCTGCCCCCACTCTTCTCCCCGGTCAGGTCCGCCGCAGCCCGCAAAGCCAACAGGTAGCCGGCCGGCCCCAGGCCGCATATTTGCCCTGCGGCCACCGGCGCAATTACCGAACGGCTCCTGAATTCCTCCCGGGCGTGAATGTTGGAGAGGTGAACCTCCACGGTGGGCAGGCCGGCGCCGGCAACGGCGTCCCTGAGGGCATAGCTGTAGTGGGTGTAGGCCCCGGGATTAAAAACCACCGCCTGGCAGCGTCCCCTGGCCCCCTGGAGGATGTCAATCAGTTCCCCCTCATGGTTGGACTGGCGAATTTCCAGGTCCACTTCAAGTTCAGCAGCCAGTTCCGCCAGGTCCCTGTTTATGTCAGCCAGGGTTGCCTGCCCATAGATGCCCGGTTCCCGGACACCCAGCAGGTTAAGGTTGGGGCCGTGCAGGATCAGGATTTTCATGGTATCTCCCCTTGTCAAACTGAACCCATTTTACCACATTTTTTATTTTATTGAAAAGGGTCAGCGCCCGCTGACAGCCATGCCGGCCACCCTTAGACTGGGGCAGCCCTTGCCGCCATAAAACCGCAGGTCGCTGCCCACCCCCTCGATGGAGGTCAGGACATCCTTGATGTTGCCGGCCAGGGCCACACCCCTGACGGGCCGGGTCAGCTGCCCGTCCTCAATCCAGATGCCCGAGGCGCCAACCGAAAAGTGGCCGGTAATGGGGTTGGCGGTGTGCATGCCCAGCACCTCGGTGACGTAAAAACCGGACTTGATATCTTCCATCAGCTGTTCCGGCGTCATTTGGCCAGGTTTAATGAAAAAGTTGGTGGCCCCCACCTCGGGGGTGGATTTAAAGGAGCCCCGGATACCGTTCCCCGTGGACATGACGCCGTCCTTGGCCGCTGTATATACGTTATGCAGGTAACCCTGCAGCTGGCCGTCCTGGATCAGCACGGTAACAGAGCTGGGCGCCCCCTCCCCGTCAAAGGGGGCCGAGGCCACACCGCCCTCCAGGGTTCCGTCATCAATTAAGGTTATCAGCCCGGAGGCAACTTTTTCCCCCACCCGGTCCGCGAAGAGGGACCTGCCCTTTTGGACCGCCTCGGCGGTAAGGGCCGGGGCCAGCACTCCCAGCAGCCCGGTGGCCACAAAGTTATCCAGGATTACCGGAAAGTTGCCCGAGGGCACCGGCCTGGCGCCCAGCATTCGCACAGCCCGGCGGGCGGCCTCCCGACCCACCCGGCCCGGGTCAAGACCGGCCATTCTCAGCCGGTAGTCCAGGGCAAAGCCGGTTTGGCTTTCCGGGCACTCCCCGGCCACCAGGGCCAGATACAAACCACAGTATGAACTGCTGTAGGATGCCTCCACCCCGTGGGAATTAACCAGGATAACCGCAGCCTCCCCGTCGTAGTAGGACGAACTCTCAATAACGCTGACCCGGCTGTCATAGTCCCTGGCTTCCTGCTCCATCACCCGGGCGAGCTCAATTTTTTGCTCCACCGGGGTGTTTATAATCTCCGGGTCATAAATATCCATGGCGGGATACTGGGATACCGGTTCCGGCAGAATTCGCATCGGGTCCTCAGCCGTGTTCCGGGCATTGGCCAGGGCATGTTTCACCGCCTCCTCCAGCGCCTGGCGGGAGTTCTCCGAGGTGAAGGCAAAGCCCGTGTGACCCCCCAGCATCACCCGCACACCCAGGCCTGTTTCCTCAGCCAGCTTCATTGTTTCCACCTGGCCGTCCCGCACATCTATGGACAGCTCCCGGTTTTTGCCAATGTACGCCTCAGCCAGATCAGCCCCCAGCTTTAGCGCCAGATCAACACCGTAGCGCGCTCTTTTCAGGTATTTATTATCCATCAGCCTGCCCCTTCATTTAACTTTGCTTTCGGTAATACTACGATTTAGTATAATTCCGCATCTGACAGGCTATTCCTTTACCAAATAATTACTCTTGGCAAATTAAAGAATAAAAAAAACGTAACTACTCAGGAGTCAGGAGTCAGGAGTCAGAATGAGAAAAACAGCGAAAAGATTTGAAGATTTACTGGTATGGCCGAAGGCGCACCTGTTTGTACTTGCTGTTTATCGTTTATCCGGGACGTTTCCGAAGGATCTTGGATATGGTGATACTTACGAAACAAAACTTCTCTTGTAAAAGGTTAGTAAATTACTGGAAGCATATTCTCGGGGCATTCTGACTCCTGACTCCTGAATTCTGAATACCTGTGCAGTTACAAAAAAACTGCCCCGGGGCAGTTAGTGAACAAATACATTAGAGGTTAAGGCGATCAGTTCTTTTACCGAAACCGGCGCCAGCTCCTGCACCGATGCCTCTACAATCAGGGTAGGGTCCAGCAAGGCTAAAATAGCCACCCTTTCACCGGTTTCCTGATCCGTATAAAAACCCAGAATACAGAACTGCATCTCCTCTCCAAAAATTCTCCTGGTTACAATATCTCCTATTTTCATCTTGCCTATTACCCCCCAAATGTCCGGTAAAAAAAGTCACCGCTAGATGGGCGGCTTCAACACACCAGTATCGCGAAAAATCCCGGGCGGCAGCTAAGACGCCTCTTCTAATCACAGCATATGCCCCCGGACGGCTTTCGGTGTATAAAAAACGTAACTACTCAGGTATTCAGAATTCAGGAGTCAGGAGTCAGAATGCCCCGAGAATATGCTTCCAGATGTTTAAAAAACGGATTTTATCAGCTTTACTACGTTTACGGAAACCTTCGGCAATATTCGAAGCTATAGAGGCGGCGGCACGCCGAAATTGCGACGACAAACCGTATATCTCATACTTCGGAAACGTCCTGGATAAACGATAAAGAAGACTTGGTTCAGGTGGGGTTTTAACCCATACGTTGGGGACATTCCTGTCCCCAGAGAAATACCCAAGCTTCAGCAGGTGTGTCCCCTTTCCTTATGCGAGGGCGGGGTCTTACAGGCTGTGCGAAGATAAACAGCAAGTACAAACAGGTGCGCTTTCTGCCATACCAGTAAATCTTCAAATGTTTTCGCTGGTTTTCTCATTCTGACTCCTGACTCCTGACTTCTGACTCCTGACTCCTGACTCCTGACTTCTGACTCCTGAGTAGTTACTAAAAAACAAAGGCATTAAACCCATGTCCTGGATCAAAAGGCTTTGCATATTTTTGTAAAAACAGGGTGACAATAATGATCACACACCACTAACTAAACCATTGAAAGGTTGTGATCCGATGGATTTTAGACAGGCTGCCGTGGATTGGGATAACTGGAAAAGATACCTTGGCCAGGCCGTAGAGTTTGCGGAGGAACTGGGGGTTTCCAGGGAGCGTATTAAAAGTCTGGCCGAGCAGGCGGGTGACCTGCTGGCAGAAAGCGTAACGCCGGCCAATCCCGAGCAAAAAGCTCTAAAAGAGCTGTGGCAGGTAGCAGACCAGCATGAAAAGCAAGTGCTGGCCACCTTGATGACCAAACTGTCCGTCAGGTCGGTGCGGGACCAGGCTGGAAATTTCTAAAAGCATGGAAAATGTTTGACCCGGGAAAGGGGGACATATCCTTTTGACCAAATAGATCGGCAGGATTGTCCCCCTTGGTCCTTTTGAACGAGACTTCATTCAGAGGGGGATTCAACCCCCTCTGAATGTTAGCCGAGTCCATACTGGACTTAACCGCCCTTTGAAACCCGCCGCCTACAGAGGCGGGGGTCTT
>JBFMEU010000013.1:0-47385 GCA_040753155.1 Bacillota bacterium | reverse complement strand
ATTTTGCAATACAAAAAATAACTGTAAATACACTACAACTTTATGACAAAAAACAAAACCCGTTAGCCCTTGATAACACTAGGCTAACGGGTATTTTTTAGTCATTTCTGCTGTAAAACTCAGGATATAACTTATTGTAAAATACTTTCAGTTATTTTTTTTGGGGCAGGTGCAGGGGATTTATCCCCGGCTGACTTCCCTTATCCACCCCCCGGGCGGGGCCCAGGTGACTGCAGTCATTGAACAAAACCAGAATACCCTTGCCCCACTCGGGCAGGTCGATAATATTTAAAGCTGTGTTATCCTGGCGCAGCCGCCAGTATTGATTCAGGTCCAGCCCCAGGACAGTGCCGATAATACTTCTGATGGCGCCACCGTGGGCCACCACCAGCACCTGACCGTCCTGGTGCCGGGTGAATATTTCCTGTACTGCCCACATAGTTCTTTCAACCATCTCGGCCAAGGTTTCACCCCCGGGCACCCTGGCGGTAAGGGGACTGGACCACCAGGCCATTAAATCACCTTGGTACTGCTCATTGATCTCCTGCAGAGTCAGCCCCTCCCACTTCCCAAAGTTAATCTCCCTTAGACCGGGCAGAACCTGTACCGGCAAGCGGTGCGGCCTGGCCAGGATATCCGCGGTCAGTCTGGCCCTGCCAAGATCACTTGCGTAAACAGCATCAAACCTGGACCGGGCCAGCCTTTGGCCTAAAGACCTGGCCTGCTCTTCACCCTGCGGGCTCAGGGGCACATCTGTATGGCCTTGAAAACGCATCTCTTTATTCCAGGTTGTTTCACCGTGCCGTACCAGAACCAGGCGACAGCTCATTTTTTATATTCCTCCCGTAACTTTTTGCAATCCCGCCAGCAGCCGCCTGTTTTCCTCCCGCAGGCGCACCGCTATGCGAATATACCCCTGGCCCAGCCCCGTAAAACTACTGCAGTCACGCACCAAAATCCCCATTGCCCCCATCTTGCCAGTCAGGACGGAAGAAGTAAGGCCAGTGCCCCTGATGTCCAGCAGCAAGTAGTTTGCCGCTCCCGGAAAAACCTTGATTCCCTGCAGGCGAGAAATTTCTGATTCCAGAAACCGGCGCTCCCGCTGGACTAACTGTCGGGTTTCCCTGGCGTAAGCCACTTCTTGCAGGGCCACCTCCCCGGCCACCTGGGCCATGATATTCACACTCCAGGGGTCCCGGGCCGCCTCCAGCTTGCTAATCAGTTCCGGCGGGGCCACCATGGCTCCCAGTCTGAGACCGGGAATGCCAAAAAATTTGGTCAGGGAATAAAGGACGGCCGGGCCTTCCCGGCTTGCAGCCCGGTATAACAGGGTGTAATCATCCCGGTCCGGGATAAAATCCATGAACGCCTCGTCAATTGCCACCAGAGTACCAGAATGCTTGGCAGATTTGATGATTCTCTCCATTTCCACCCTTTGCTCCAATCTGCCGGTGGGGTTGTTGGGATTGCAGAAAAATGCCAGCTCACAACCCGGCAGCCCGCGAATTACTTCATCCACAGGCAGGGCAAAGCCGTCCCCGGGATTAAGGGACACCTCCCTGACTTCGCCTCCGACGGACAACACCGCCAGGCCATATTCGCTGAAGACGGGGGCCAAAGTCAGCGCCCGGCGGCAATTTACCTCCCGGACCAGAAGATAAATCAGCTCGGAGGACCCATTGCCGATGATCAGACACTCCGGGGGAACACCCAGATAGGATGAAAGGGCTAGTTTAAGTTTTTTACACCTCGGCTCCGGGTAGTGCCTGATTAAATCCATGTTCCGGGCAAGTTCCCTGAATACCGCCGGCGGCGGGCCCAGCGGGTTGATATTGGCACTGAAGTCTGCAATTTCGGACAGATCAAGGCCATACCTGTCGCAAGCCCCGGTCAAGTCCCCGCCGTGTATGTGTTCCAGGCCGGTCATTACCTAACCCCCCAAATTAATAGCGGATATGCTGCCAGCAGCACCGCTGCTTCCAAAACTTCATTTATCTTCGCACAGTCTGTAAGACCCCGCCCTTTTAGGTCGAGGATTAACAGGCTGTAAACTCGAAATAAGTACAACTAAGATTCAGATGGGGCACTGTTTTGCTCTTTATAGCGGAGGCAGGAATGAATCAGGCCCCGGGCCGCCCCGGGGTGGCCCGCCAGATGCAGGTGGAGATAGGAGGTCAGCAGGTTACCCCTTACATATCCGTCCGGCCGCCCTGCCCCACCCAGCTTGGAAAGCATATAAGCCGGGGACGGTTCCCCTTCCGGCTCCAGGCTGGAATAGTGAAATTCATGTCCCCGCAGCACCGTCCCCGCAGGGACCAGGATATTATCAGCCAGGGCCAGGGCCTCAACATAACCCAGGGCCACCCGGCGCTGCTCCATGCGGCACCGGCCCGGCACCAGCCCCACCAGGGGATATTCCCGGCCCTCCAGGTCCCCGGCCGCGCGGCTCAGGTAAATCAGGCCGCCGCACTCGGCATACACCGGGGCGCCACCCCGGGCCAGCCTTATAACAGAGTCCATAAAAGGGCGGTTGGCTGATAGCTCGGGTAAAAACATCTCCGGAAAGCCGCCGCCAATATACAGCCCGTGCAGGCCGGGGGGGAGTTGTCCGTCCCTGAGAGCGCTGCAGGTTACCAGCTCGGCCCCCAGGGCCTCCAGTAAATCCAGCCCATCCCGGTAATAAAAGGAAAATGCCTCATCCTGAATCAGGCCCAGGCGTACAAGGGGCGGGGCAGGCTCCCGGGGAAAGATTTGCGGCTCCTCTTCAAGGAACCCGGGGGCTGCGGCAGCCACCTTGAGCAACAGGTCCAGGTCAAGCTGGCCCGCCACCTCGTGGGCCAGGCTGGCCAGGTATCCGGCCAGCTGCTTCTTTTCCGTTACCGGCAGCAGGCCCAGGTGACGCTCAGGCACTCCGGCCCCGGGACTGTGCATCACGCCGCCCAGCACCGGAATCCCGCACACTTCCCCGACGGCATCCTTCAATAGCTCAAAATGACGCTGACTGCCCACCCGGTTAAGAATCACCCCGGCCAGGTTTACCCGCGGGTCCATATTTTTGAACCCCAAAATTACCGCCGCAGCGCTCCGGGCCATGGAGCGGGCGTCCAAAACCAGCACCACCGGGCAGTCCAGAATTCTGGCCACCTGGGCCGAGCTGCCCTCGTCCCCCGCGCCCCGCCCGTCGTACAGGCCCATCACCCCTTCAATCAGGCACAGACCAGCCCCCGCCGAGGCGCGCTGGAAAACCTCCCGCACCCCCGACTCGCCCAGAAACCAGGCGTCCAGGTTCCGTGAGGCGCGGCCGGTGGCGGCGGTATGATAGCCGGGGTCTATGTAATCAGGTCCAACCTTGAAGGGCTGCACTATAACCCCCCGGGCGGTAAGGGCGGCCATAACCGCCGTAGACAGGGTGGTTTTGCCGGACCCGCTCTGGGTACCGGCAATCATCAGCCGCGGAATATTCATGTCTTAGCCACCTCCCCGGAGCCCATTAACCAGCAGCACGGCCCCCAGGCCGGTTCCCACAGCCAGGGCCGCTGACAGATACATTAAATCCACCACGGCCCGTATGTGCAAGGGGTGCAGGGTGTTAAGGCCATCTCCCATGATAGCCCGCCGGGAAACAACCCCGCCATAGTAGTTAAGCCCCCCCAGCCGCACCCCCAGGGCCCCGGCCACCACTGCTTCGGGTATGCCGCTGTTGGGGCTGGGGTGAGCGCAGGCGTCCCGTCGCAGGGCCAAAAGGGCGCCCCGGGCATCCCTGCCGGACAGCCAGGCAGCCGCCAGCATAAACAGGCCGGTCAGGCGGGCCGGCAGGTAATTGGCAACATCGTCAAGCTGGGCCGAAAACCGGCCAAAGTCAAGGTAACGCTCATTACGGTAGCCCACCATGGAGTCCAGGGTGTTAACAGCCCGGTAGGCCATGGCCAGTGGCGCGCCCCCCAGCAGCGCATAAAAGAGGGGCGCCACCACCCCGTCAACAGTATTTTCCGCCACCGTCTCCACCGTGGCCCTGGTCACTTCCGGGCCGTCCATGTGACATGTATCCCGGCCTACAATCCAGCCCACCTTTTCCCTGGCCCGGGCCAGGTCACCGGCCGCCAGCAGCTGAAAAATCTCCCCGCCGGCCGTGGCCAGGCCCCGGGCTGCAATGGTGGTGGAAATAAGCCAGATCTCGGCGGCCAGGGCCAGAAGGGGGTGAACTAGGTACAAAAGCCAGAGCAGGGCCCATGTCCCGCCAAAGGCCCCGGCCACCACCGGCGCGACCAGCAGCACACCCGCCAGACGCAGCTCCCGGGGTGATTTACACCGGGGCCGCAGCACATTTTCCAGAAACTCTATGGATTTACCAATTATTATTACCGGGTGGGGCAGCCGTCCGGGATCCCCCACCACAAGGTCCACCAAATAGGCAAAAAACACCTGCAGCACAGCTACACTCCCCGTCACCCATTACAAAACTAGCGCTCCGCAAGTCGTTCGCTAACGATAACGCCGTGCCTCCACCTGGTTTACTGAATGCTTACTATATTCCGCTTTTACTGTTGAGAGCCAAGGATTCTGTAAAGCCCGTCCATGTCCAGACTGCCCCGCACCACAGCGGCCAGGCGGTCATAATCCCGCTGTCTTTGCTCCCATACGGTCAGAGACCGGGCGCCCCGGTAGGGAGGCAGGCCCTTGCGTATCCTGAGAACGTTAATTACCTGGCGCCGGAATGTATCACCGTCAAATATACCGTGAATATAGGTGCCCATAACCAGGCCGTCCGGGCTGACCGCCCCGTCGGGCTGATTAACCCTTTCTCCCGACCTGGCCACTACCTGAAAGGCAGCCCTGGTACCATCAGCCGGCCTGGAGCGGCCCATGTGAATCTCATAGCCCTCCAGTTTACATCCCTGGCCTTCCAAGCCCATAAACCCGCCGGGCAAAAGCACGGCCTCCACCTGATTGGTAATTTTATGCCTGGCGAACGTGGTAATCACATCCAGCAGGCCCAGACCGTCCACCATCGGGATAGATGACTCGGCGCCCAGGGGGTCGTGCAATTCCTGCCCCAGCATTTGAAAGCCGCCGCATATTCCCACCACCGGCACACCTGTTGCGGCCAGATTCCTGATTTCACCGGCCAGGCCGGACTGCTTGAGGAAAACCAGGTCCTCAATGGTGTTCTTGCTGCCCGGTATGATTAGCAGGTCAGGACGGCCCAGGCCTCCCTCCCGGCCTATGTAGCGCAAGTTAACATCAGGCTCATCCTCCAGGGGGTCAAAGTCGGTGAAATTGGAGATGTGGGGCAGATAAAGTACCGCTACGTCCACACACTCACTGTTTTCGGGCCTGACCGGGCGGCGCCGGTCCAGGGGAATGGTGTCCTCCTCCTGCACCCGAAAGCCCTGGAAATAAGGGACTATGCCCAGGACGGGCTTACCTGTACGCTGTTCCAGAAAATCCACCGCCGGCTGAAACAATGATACATCTCCCCGGAACTTGTTAATGATTATCCCCGCCACCCGCTGGCGGTCCGCCGGGTCAATTAACTCCAGGGTTCCCACCACCGAGGCCAGGGCGCCCCCCTTGTCAATGTCAGCAACCAGCAGCACCGGGGCTTCAGCGTGCCTGGCAACACGCATATTAACAATTTCCGTACTCTGTAAATTTACCTCGGCAGGGCTGCCGGCGCCCTCAATAACTATAACATCATAGTCCTGGCGTAATCTTGCCAGGGCCTCACAAATAGTATCCCAGACCCTGGCGGCATAATTTTGGTGGTAATCCTGGGCTGGCAGGTTCCCCACCGGGCGGCCCAGAACAATAACTTGTGATGAAGCCTGGCCCGTGGGCTTGAGCAGTACAGGATTCATATCCACATGGGGGTCCAGCCCCGCCGCCTCGGCCTGCACAACCTGGGCCCTGCCCATTTCCCCGCCATCTCTGGTAACAAAAGAATTAAGGGCCATGTTTTGCGACTTGAATGGGGCCACGCGGTAGCCGTCCTGCTTGAAAATCCGGCATAGTGCCGCCACCAGCACACTTTTACCCACATGGGAGGCGGTGCCCTGGACCATAATTATTCTGGCTGACAAGATTATTCTCCCCCTTGTGCCGGCTTTTGGCGCCGGTTTTTTATTTCCACCGGAATCCCGGCCACCGTCCAGATAACCCTATCGGCCCGGGCGGCAACAAGCCGGTTGACCACGCCCGCCACATCACGGAACAACCTGGCCTGGCCGTTGGCCGGGACAATCCCCGCGCCCACCTCATTGGTTACCAGGAAAACCGGGGCGGGAAATGTTGCGGCCGCATCAGCCAGCGCGCCGGCCTGCCCCAATAGGTAGGACTCTTTATCCCTATCCCCGGCCCCGGGCCAAGGCAAATCCCGATCCAGCAAAAGGTTGGTCACCCACAGGGTAAGACAATCCACCAGTACCGCAGCAGCGCCGATCAGCCGGGAACTCAACAGCCCTGCCACGTTATGGGTCTCCTCGATTGTTTCCCAGTCCGGGGGGCGCCTGCTGCGGTGCAGTTCCACCCGCCTGGCCATTTCCTCATCCCAAACACCGGCGGTGGCCACATACACCACCCTTTTACCGCAGGCGGCCGCCGCCTCTTCGGCCAGCGCGCTTTTCCCGCTGCGGGCGCCCCCGATATACAGTGTAATTTCTGCCATGCCTTCAGCCCCTGTCTAAAAAATAGGTAACTATTCAGGAGTCAGGATTCAGAATGCCCCGAGAATATGCTTCCAGCAATTTACTAACTTCTTGCAAGAGAAGTTTTGTTTGACTCCTGACTCCTGAATGCTTACAAAAAATAAAAGCCCCGGCCTTCACAGACCGGGACTTAAGCCCCCAAGCATGGAAAACCATACCTTTCTCGCGAAGGTTACTGGCACCTTCGCAGGCAGGTTTCCTGGCTCCGGCTCATCGCTTAACTCTCGCCTTCCCGGCTAAAACCGGTGGCCTGATGAGGACAGCTAACCGTTACAGTGGCGGAGACCGCTCAGGACTTGCACCTGAATTCCCTTTTAACCCTTACGGGCACCTGCAAACCAAGTCTTCTTTATTAATTTCAACATCATCCTTTAAATTCCTCCTGACCCGGACCAAAAAAGAACCCCGGCAAGGCAGGGCAATTCAGTTTGATTCACCTGCCTCCAACCGGGACTCCAACTCGACAATCCTTTGATTTTTACGCAGCAACCACTTTGCATAGCGGTAGTTATCCAGGTGCAACTTACGGTTTTCCTTCTCCAGTCGGGCATAGAAGCTAGACTTTTCTTTTTCCATTTTTTCAATTAAATTCATCAGCACCCGGCGGCTAAGGCGCAATTGTTCAACTTTTTCCTCCAACTCCTGAACCCTTTGCCGCAAATACCTGATATCTCCGTAGTCGTTCACCGCTGCACCACCTTGAAACGGCATTTTCATGATCTAATATATGCCGTTTAGGGTTTCCTTAGACTGTACAAACGGCCAACCCGCAGCGACGCCCGATGCGCTCCATAACCTCCGCCGGCAGGGAGGCATCCTGGACCAGGGCAATCCGCATACGTACCCCTCGCGTCACTCACCAAAGGCTGTACCCGGCACAAGCAAGATACCCGCCTGCTCCAGCGCCTCCAGGGCAAACTCCCGGGATGATTTAAACAACAAGTATAATTCTAGCAGCCCGCCAGGGCCTTTAAATCCATGACAACCTGATAATGTACCATAACCCGGCCAAGGTTACCCAGGTTGCCCAATCCCTGGCCATGGTAATCGGAGCCGCCGGTGGCCACAAGCCCGTATTGGCGGCAAAGGGCAAGGTAGTGCCGGGATACCGGGTCAGAATGATCAGGGTGATAAACCTCCACTCCCTTCAAGCCTGCTTCCACCAGGGCGGCTATTAACCCGTCGTCCTTGTTCAACCCCGGGTGGGCCAGAACGGGCACCCCGCCGGCCTCAGTGATCAGCCTGACGGCCCTGAAGGGAGAATATTTAAACCTGGGCACATAAGCCGGCTTTCCGGTTCCCAGCAATTCATCAAAGGCTTCGGCCACTGAGGTGACCTCTCCCAGTTGGACCAGGGCCCGGGCAATATGTGGACGGCCTACCGTGCCCTCCCCGGCCAGGGCCAGAACCCGGGACATGGTCAGGTCTATATCTAAATCTCTTAGCCTGTGCACAATTTTTTCCGCCCTTTCCACCCGGGCCAGCTTAAATTTGTGCAGATGCGCCAGAAATTCCGGGTGGTCCAGGTTTACATAATAGCCCAGGATATGCACCTCACTGTTGCCGTGCTCGGTGCTCAGTTCCACCCCCGGTACAATCTCAAGACCCAAACGCCGCCCTGCCGCCATTGCCGGGCGGATGCCGTCCAGGGTATCATGGTCGGTTATGGCTACCGCCCCAAGGCCTAATCCCCTGGCTATTTGAACCACTCGCTCAGGGGTGTCCCTCCCGTCGGAAGCCGTTGTGTGAACATGCAGGTCAACAGCCATATATCTCACCAAGCCTAATTTTCAACATTAGCTGCAAGGTTCCCTGCAGAGTTTCAAAAAAACGTTCACCCCAATACCTCTCTAAGCACCCGGTACCAGTTCCCACCCATAATCTTTGCTATATCCTTATCAGCGTATCCCCTGGACTTTAAACCATTAGCCAGCAGGGGCAAACAGGCAGGACTTTCCAGTCCGGGGGCCGGATCATCCATGCCGTCAAAGTCAGAGCCCCAGCCAATACAGTCGGCGCCAGCCAGGGAAGCTATATGGTCCACATGATCCAACAGCCTTTCCAGCCCGGGATCCGCATGGTGAATAAACTGCGGCACAAAACTAAGGCCGATAACCCCTCCCCGGGAGGCCAGGGCAATGATCTGCCCGTCATCCAGATTGCGCGGGTGCCGGCACAGGGTCTTACAATTGGCGTGGGAAACAATATAGGGCTTGCGGCTGTGCCGGTGTACGTCCCAGAAACCGGGCTCAGCCAAATGGGATACATCCACCAGCATCCCCAGGCGGTTCATTTCCCTGACCACCTCCAGGCCAAAGGAAGATAATCCCCGGGGCTCTGCCACCAACACACCGTCACCAAGCTTATTGTGATTATTCCAGGCTAAAATAATGCTGCGCACCCCCAGCCGGTGCAATACCCGTAAAACCCCCAGTTCGCCCCCCAGCGCCTCCCCACCCTCAACCGCCAGCAGCGCGCCAATCTGGCCTGCGCCCAGGACCGCTGCCAAATCGGCGTTACAGCGCACCAGGCGCAAATCTTCCCGGCACAGCTCCAATTCCCTGTAAAAGAGGTCGATCTGGCTGAGAATTCGATACGGCAGTTCCTCTTTGAATTTCGGGTTAACAAACAGGGCAAAGAACTGTACATTAACCCCGCCAGCCCGTAACCGGGGCAAATCCAGCTGACCTGCCGGAGATAATTGCCCCAGGGAGCGGCCCTGCCCGGCCAGTACGGAAATGGTGTCACAATGGGCATCGATCACCGGCATTTCCCCCCATTGGCTGCTCACCTTATTACCTCCCCACCTTATCAGAAGAAGAAAGGCACGCCTAAAACAGTTCTTTAGCGCGCCTTGCACAATAATATCACTGGCTCTTGCAAGTAAAAAAAATGTCAATGAAAATTAAAAACCTGTTTATTCAATCCCTGAAATAAACAGGTTGCTATTTACTTATACTATCCCGGGTCCCTTAGCGCGGCTCTACAATCAGCTTGATGGCGGTTCTTTCTTCTCCGTCAATAATAATGTCCGTGAAGGCGGGTATGCAGATAAGGTCTATTCCACTGGGGGCTACGAATCCCCTGGCTATGGCTACTGCTTTTACTGCCTGGTTTAGCGCCCCGGCGCCAATGGCCTGGATTTCGGCGGTTCCGCGCTCTCTAAGTACTCCGGCCAGCGCTCCGGCTACAGAATTTGGATTGGATTTTGCTGAAACTTTTAACACATCCATGTCGCCAAACATCCTCCTTCATTGGAAAGACTATTGCCCCTTGTTTTAAATATATTCGCCCGCAGTCATAAAATTCCTTTACAAGCTTTAAAAATTATTCATGAAATTATTTAATTCAGACATATTTACTCCCAATTATAAATGCGCTCAATGGTCAGGGCCTTACCCGTATCAGCATCTATCTCCAATACCACCCCGTTAAACTGATACAGGCCGCTGGCCACTTCAAAACGCCTGGGCATCTGGGTGTAAAACTTCTCCAGTACCAGTTTAGTCTCAACACCAATAACTGAATCCCTTGGCCCGGTCATGCCCAGGTCGGTAATATAGGCGGTACCCCCGGGCAAAACCCGCTCATCAGCCGTCTGTACATGGGTGTGGGTGCCACACACAGCAGAAACCCTGCCATTAAGATACCAACCCAGGGCAATCTTTTCCGACGTAGCCTCGGCATGAAAATCAACCACCACAATCCCCGCCTTTTCGGTTATGCAGCTCAGTATTTCATCAACTTTACGAAAAGGGCAATCCAGTGATGGCATAAATACCCGGCCAGATAAATTTATAACCGCAACTTTTATATTACTGACTTCATAAATGCCAAACCCCTGGCCGGGGGCGCCCGGCGGGTAGTTGGCCGGCCTGATTATACGCGAGTCCTGGTCAATAAAGCTAAAGATGTCCTTATTATGCCATACATGGTTACCCATGGTAATAACATTTACACCCAACTTATATAACTCCCGCACTATCTCCCGGGTTATCCCGTTTCCACCGGCGGCATTTTCACCGTTGGCGATGACAAAGTCAACTGCCAACTCCCGGATTAAGCCTGGCAGATTATCCTTTACAGCTCTGCGGCCAGACCTGCCCACGATGTCGCCTATCATTAGCAAGCGCAACTGTTTGGCCCCCTACCTGCTTTACTTGTTAAAAACCAGTACCCGCCCTTCCTCACGAAAGGCATACAGGTATTTTTCCTCCGCCCGCTCCCTAACACTCTCCAGCATGTGATCGATAATTTCCTCCTGGATTAGCATATCCTCCTCGATGAGCGACTCGTTAATCTCTGTCACCAGACTGGGCTGCAGATGTTGCCGGAACAAATCAACTATCAGTGATATTTCTTCCTGCACCAGGGTGTCCATGTCCCGCTGCACCTCAATCAGGGTAAGTTGTTCACTAACCTGATAATTAAGGGCCACCACCCCTGTTTGCCTGCCCTCCAGGAAATTGAACACTTCAATGCTATCCAGCACCAGGCTTGATATTTTCTTTATTTCCTTTTCTTTTATCTCTCGAACGGATATGAAGTTAAACTTCAATATTTGTTTTTCGGGCTCATAATTAATAGTGGCAACTTCTGGATACCTGACCAATATAGAAATTAAAAGCCCGACACTGTCTGTAACATCTTCTTTTTTTCTTTGCAGACGAACCCCCACTGCCTTTCACCTTCCTCACTGGTAGCACCAAAAAATAAAAACTAACAAATATCTTAAGTTTCTTTTTTCATAACCATATTCCTGCCTGACTTAATTCTTTTGCAGCTAAAATAAGTTTCCAAATCAGGCAGGAACAGGTTTGGCCTGAATGAGCGGGCCATATTCATTCTCCACTGGTTCAGGCCGGCGGTGTTTTTATACCTGGCCCCGGTGATAAAATTGGGACAGGCTGCTTTTTCGCAAAGCGAAAAAGCAGCCTGTCCCCTCTTTGGTTTTTTATTTGGCGTAATCCACAACCCGGGTTTCCCGCAGAATAACCACTTTTATTTGTCCCGGATAGTCCAGTTCGTTTTCGATTTTCTTGGCTATTTCACGCACCAGGCGAACGGCCCCCAGGTCATCGACCTTTTCAGGCTTGACCATGATTCTGATTTCCCGCCCGGCCTGAATAGCATAACATTTGTCAGCTCCTTCAAAGGAGCTGGCAATTTCCTCCAATTTCTGAAGCCGCTTGATATAAGATTCCAGTGTTTCCCGCCTGGCCCCCGGCCTGGCAGCAGAAACCGCATCAGCAGCCTGCACGAGCACAGCGGCCAAGGTTTTGGGATCCTCATCACCATGGTGGGCCGCAATGGCGTGCAAGACATCAGGATTCTCGCCGTATTTCTTGGCTACTTCAACACCAATGGCAACGTGGGGACCCTCCACTTCGTGGTCCATGGCCTTACCGATATCATGCAGTAAGCCGGCCCGCTTAGCCATCGAAATATCCACGCCCAACTCCGCCGCCATTAAACCGGCCAGATGGGCTACCTCAATGGAATGCTTCAGCACATTTTGGCCGTAACTGGTTCTAAACTTCAACCGGCCCAGAAGATTCAGCAACTCCGGGTGCAAGCCGTGCACGCCGGTTTCAAAGCTGGCCTGCTCTCCTGCCTCCCTGATTTGAACCTCCACTTCCTTACGCGCCTTTTCCACCATTTCCTCAATCCGGGCCGGATGGATGCGGCCGTCGATGATTAACTTCTCCAGAGCAATGCGGGCAGTCTCCCGCCTGATGGGATCAAATCCCGACAGAATAACCGCCTCCGGGGTATCATCGATGATCAGGTCTATCCCGGTAAGAGTTTCAAAGGCCCTGATATTTCTGCCCTCCCGACCGATAATCCGGCCCTTCATTTCATCGTTGGGCAGAGGAATAACAGCCACCGTTGTTTCCGCAACATGGTCGGCCGCACAGCGCTGGATGGCCATGGAGATGATCTCCCGGGCCCTCTTCTCCCCCTCTTCCTTGGCCTTGTTTTCAATTTCCTTGATTAGCATCGCCGCATCATGCTGGATTTCTTTTTCAATATCAGACAGCAGAATCTGCCTGGCATCCTCCGAGGTTAAGCCGGAAATCCGCTCCAATTCCTGAACCTGACGCTTATAGATGTCCGTCAACTGATTTTTAGTGTTGTCAATCTCCCATTCCTTGCGGGACAGGGATTCTTCCTTCTTTTCAATCCCCTCCATCTTGCGGTCGAGGGTTTCCTCTTTCTGCACCAGACGCCTTTCCAGACGCTGCAGTTCGTTCCTGCGGTCCTTATTTTCCCGCTCTATCTCATTACGCAGCTTCAGTATTTCTTCCTTGGCCTCCAGGATAGCCTCGCGCTTTTTAGCCTCAGCATCTTTTTCAGCCTGTTTCATAATTTTGCCGGCCTGTTCCTCAGCCGAGGCAATTTTGGCCTCTGCCAGATACTTGCGCATGAAGTATCCTGCAACAAAAGCTATAACCGCCGCTATAACCGCAACTAGTATAATATCAGCCACTATTTCCCATTTCACCTCCTGATAAAAAAATGTTGTTATTTGCTTTTTAAATGGTACAAAAAAAACACCGAGTAACCTCGGCAAGAAATAGAATTAAACTACTTTAAAAATTGTCCGCCACTAAGACAGCAAAACACAACTGCCTACACCGACAACATGGGTTCACTAACCTTTTAAATTAAAACACAACTCTCCGGGCTGCTGCTGCCAATAATACCCGTTCGATTGTATCTTATATATAAACCCTTGCTAAGTAGTATACAATTCTATTTTCTCCCATTGATTATTGTACAAGTTTTTAACCGGGCTGTCAAGTTTCATCACAATGCAGTCAATGCAGCAGTGCTGACGCACGCTCATTTAAATTGGCGCCATAATTGAGCTTGGCTAATTGTTTTGTCGCCCGAAGGCGAACGCTGGCTGAGAAAGCCATGCGCGCTACAGAATGCGAAACCAGTCGCGCCGTACGTACAGGATACGCTCAACGTCAACAACTTTCGCTTTTTCGTCAATCGTAAAGAAAGCAATGTAATTCTTCACAATTAATTTGTGATAACCCATCGTAGCCAATCGCTCATCAATAACAGGAGGGTATTTTTGCGGCATATCCGCCAGACCTGCGATGGCTTCCTCAACGGCGTCCATCATCTTCAGCGCGGTTATTGGTGCGGACAGCTGCGCAGAAATGTAGCGGACGATGTCACGCAGATCATTTTCGGCGGGTTCCGATACGTTCACCCTATATTTTGCCATCGGTTATTTCCTGCCGGATGTCACGCATGACATCGGCGAGGGGACGCTTCCGGCCTTCTTTTACCGCCGCTCTGCCCTCGTCAAGCAGACGGTAAAGTTCGAGCTTTCCATTGAGCACATCAAAGGTTTCGATGCTCATGACCACGAGATCGCCTTGGCCATTCTTGGTGATGAAGACAGGTTCACGGCTTTCGTGACAGAATGCGGATATTTCGTTGTAGTTGTTTCTCAAATCTGTACTGGACTTAATGTTCGGCATGGGATCAACCTCTCCATTCAATCTACAGATATAATACCCGAATTTCTTTAGCTTTACAAGTGACACCGTTGGGAGGGGCGGTTCGAGGGTGAATTTTATCCTGTGGGATTCTTAGGCTCTATTTTAGCGTGGAGCATAATGACAGACTGTGTTTCAAAAAGTATGCGTCAGTCCTGGCATAGCACGCAATGCCCCGACAGGCGGCAGCATACCCGCCGCACCGTTTCATACTGAAATCCCCGGCTGTGCAAAAACGCAGGTAATCTTTTCATGTACCCGGGGCCTCTGCGCTCCATCTTCCTGCGGGCCAGTTCCAGGGCTGCGGTATATTCTTCCTCTACCCCAAAACCGGCCAGCGCCGCCTCCACAACATCACTTTCGAACCCTCTGCGGCGCAACTCCCAGACCAAAAGCACCCTGCCGGCAGGCCGCCGGTCCAGTCGCTGCCGCACCCACTCCCGGGCCAGGGACAAATCATCAATAAAGCCGTATGACCGCAGGTGCGCCAAAACATCTGCCACCACATCCGGCTCAAAACCCTTGTCCCGCAGGCGCCCGGCCAACTCCTGCTCGCTGCGCCCGCAGCGGCTTAAAAGCCGGCAGGCATAATCCCTGGCTTTTTCGAATTTACCCGATACCAAACCAGAGCCCCCCGTTCCAAACCCAAACTTGACTTTTGCCCCGGCAGGCCCCTACTGATAATCCTCCGCCTCAGTCTCCGGCCCACCAAGATCGGGTAAGCTGCCGGCAAGCTTAACGGACTCCCTTACTTTCTGCTCTAGTTCAACTGTCAGTTCCGGGTGCTCCCTTAAATACACCTTTACATTCTCCCGGCCCTGGCCAAGTCTTTCGCCACCGTATGAATACCAGGCCCCGCTTTTATTGACGATATTAAACGCCGCGGCGACATCCAAAACGCTGCCTTCCCGGGAAATGCCGCTGCCGTACATGATATCGAAGTCAGCCTGGCGAAAGGGAGGGGCTACCTTATTTTTAACCACCTTCACCCTGGTCCTGTTGCCAACCATGTCTGTACCCTGCTTTAGTGTTTCAACCCGGCGCACCTCCAGCCTGATGGAGGAATAAAACTTCAGCGCCCTGCCGCCGGGGGTGATCTCCGGGTTGCCGTACATTACCCCCACCTTTTCCCTCAACTGGTTGATAAACAGGGCGGTGCAGCGTGACTTGCTTATGACCCCGGACAGCTTGCGCAAGGCTTGGGACATCAGGCGGGCCTGGAGACCCACGTGGGCTTCGCCCATGTCGCCCTCAATCTCAGCCCTGGGCACCAGGGCGGCAACACTATCGATAACAACTATGTCCACTGCGCCGCTGCGCACCAGGGCCTCGGCTATTTCCAGAGCCTGCTCGCCGGTATCGGGCTGAGACACCAGCAGGTTATCAATGTCAACCCCGATGCGCCTGGCATACATGGCGTCAAGGGCATGTTCGGCGTCCACAAAGGCTGCCGTGCCGCCCATCTTTTGGCATTCGGCAATGATATGCAGCGCCACCGTGGTTTTACCAGAGGACTCGGGCCCAAAGATCTCTACTACCCGGCCCCGGGGTACGCCGCCCACTCCCAGGGCAATATCCAGGGAAAGAGCTCCGGTGGGAATAACCTCAACATTCAGCTTGGCTGATTCGCCCAACTTCATTACCGAGCCCTTGCCAAACTGCTTTTCAATCTGGGCAAGAGCTGCTTCCAGAGCTTTTTGACGTTCGCTCAAATCCTTAACCCCCTTAGAAAACGCTTGTTCGATTACTCTAATGTTATAAATTTCTTTATTATTGGCGTCCCCTGGCCAGTTCCACGCTAATCCGCCTGCCCTTGACCGTGCTCTGGTGCAGATACCCAATGACACAGGAAGACCATTCCCGGGGCACCTCCACAAAGGAGAATTTATCATAAATATTGATGCGTCCCACCAGATTGCCTGCCATGCCGGACTCTTCAGCCAGAATTCGCACCATGTCCCCCGGGGTTATGTTATCCTTGCGTCCCAGAGTTATAAAAAGCCTTACCATGCCCCCCCGGCCATCCTCACCGGCATCCGCTTCCCGACTGTCCATGGGGTTCAGGTCATAGGCCAGGTGCAGTGCGGCGGCGGCTATACTTATGGGTTCGTTTTCCTTCAGCAGCGGCCGGATAATATCCATATATTGCTCCAGTTTATTTTCTTCGATAATCCGCACCAGGCGTTCCCTGATCCCCTCCTGTTGCCGGCGGGTCACTTCGGCCACGCTGGGCAGGGGACAGCGGCGGATTTTTATGTTGATCATGCTCTCAATCAGCCGCAGTTGCTTGTAATCCCGGTGGGTAATCAGGCTTACCGCCACCCCGGTCTTACCGGCCCGGCCGGTGCGCCCAATCCGGTGTACATAAAACTCCACGTCCTGGGGTAAATCGTAATTAACCACATGGGAAAGGTTGTCAATGTCCAGGCCCCTGGCCGCCACATCAGTGGCCACCAGCAGCTCCGCCTGGCCGTTTTTAAACTGCCTCATCACACTGTTGCGCTGGTGCTGGCTCATGTCCCCGTGCAGACCCGCCGCAGGATAACCCCTGGCCTCCAGGCCGGCCGTCAGCTCATCAACCCCCCGCTTGGTGCGGCAAAATATGATGGCCAGATTGATCTCACCAGTGTCAAGGAGCCGGCACAGGGAGTCCAGCTTATTCCGCTCGGTGGTTTCGTAATAAACCTGCTCAATGGTGGGCACAGTCAGGTTGTTCTTACTGACCGTCACAAATTGAGGGTTGTTCAGGTATTTCCGGGCCAGCCTGGCCACTTCATCCGGCATGGTGGCGGAAAAAAGCAAGGTCTGGCGATCAGGCGGCGTGGCCCGGAGAATTGTTTCCACATCATCAATAAACCCCATGTCCAGCATTTCATCCGCCTCGTCCAGTACCAGCACCTGAATGCTGTTCAGGCGCAAAGTGCCCCGCCGCAGGTGATCCAGCAGGCGCCCCGGCGTTCCAATGACTACATGAACACCCTTCTGCAGCATTCTGATTTGCCGGTCAATGGACTGCCCGCCGTAGATGGGAAGGGTCCTGATCCGCATATATTTGCCGATGCTGGATATCTCCTCCGCCACCTGGATGGCCAACTCCCGGGTCGGGGTAACCACCAGTGCCTGGATCGGGCCCCGGGGTTTTAGTTTTTCCACAATGGGGATGCCAAAGGCAGCGGTTTTGCCGGTACCGGTCTGGGCCTGGCCAATAATGTCATGCCCTTCCAAAAGCAGGGGAATGGCCCGCTGCTGAATCGGGGACGGCTCCTCAAAGCCCATATCCGCTATGGCCTTGCCCACGGGTTTACTTAAGCCGAGTTCACCAAAACGATAAGTTTCTTTCTGAGCATTCATTTATTTTTATTTACTCCTTTTTTAAATTTTCCAGGTAGGATCTTAACAGCTGCAGGGCACAAATTGCTGCGCCGTTTCTGACTGCCTGGCGCAACCCCGGAAAAATAAACTCCCGGCCGGCCACAACCCCGGCGCCCCTGGCCAGGGCGAAATGGACCAACCCCACTGGCTTTTGCGGCGTTCCGCCGCCGGGGCCGGCAATTCCGGTGACGGACAGACCCAGGTCCGCCCTCAGGGCCCGGCAGGCGCCCAGGGCCATTTCCCGGGCTGTTTCATTACTCACCGCCCCTTTTAATTCAAGGGTTTGGCCCGAAACCCCCAGTAGCCCCTGCTTAACCCGGTTGTCATAAGCAACCACGCCGCCCAGAAAATAGTCGGAACTGCCGGGCACCGAAGTTATCCGCGCAGCGATCATTCCGCCCGTGCAGGACTCGGCCAGGGCCAGGGTAAGACCTGACGCTGCCAGCAGGCTGCCGGCACCGAGTTCCGGGGTGTCCTCATCATAGCCGTAAATAAACTCTGCCAACTGCTCTCTGGCCCGTTGGAGCACCGGCTCCACCAGCCTGAGGGCGGACTTCTCATCTGTCCCCGTACCGGTAACTCTGACATGTACCTCCCCGGGCCGGGCTGTGTAGGCAATCGCCGCCTTCCCCGGACCTTCCAGGTTTTTCAGGTGTTCCAGCACGTCCGATTCCGAAAGGCCGTAAAATTTCACCAGCCTGGATCTGATAATCCTGTTCCCGCCGGCCAGACCGGCCAGCAGGGCCTCAACTGACTCCTCGAAGATGGCCTTCATTTCCTGCGGCGGGCCGGGCAACATAATCAGAGTAGACCCGTCCCGTTTCAGCACTATACCGGGGGCCGTGCCGCAGGGATTGGGCAGCGCCCGGGCGCCGGCAGGCAGGAAGGCCTCCCTTTGTACGCTTGCCGGCACATCTTCCCCACGGCTGCCATAAAATTCCCTGATCCGTTGGTACGAGCCGGCATCAAACACCAGTTCCAGGTCCAGCAGCCCGGCTACCGCCTCCCTGGTCAGGTCATCCCCGGTGGGGCCAAGACCACCGGTTATAATCACTAGGCCGGGTACGGCCAGGGCGCTTTCCAGCACCGCAGTGATGCGCTCCCGGTGATCGCCCACCGTTGTTTGCCGTACAACCTCAATCCCCAGTGCCCCCAGCCTTCTACTCAAATAATCAGCATAACTGTTAACAACCTGTCCCAAAAGCAGTTCTGAACCGGTAAAAATAAGCTCAGCGCGCAAAGACTAACCACCCGCCACTTTGTTGCAAGCTATACTCGCCTCAAAATTGCCTTTATGGCAATGTGCGAAAAATAGCTAGTAAATTTTTACTTCTGCATTTTACCAGTTATCCCACCGTTATGCAACTGCCCGGCCAAAGAAATTGCCGGTCCAATTCTTAGCTGGTCAGTATACGCAATAAAGACAGGCCCGGTACAGCCCGTCTTTATTGACAAAACGTGTTGCTATTCAAGCATTCAGGAGTCAGAATTCAGAATGATCCGAGAATATGCTTTCAGCAATTTACTAACCTCTTGCAAGAGAAGTTTTGCTTGACTCCTGACTCCTGAATACTTTTCATGATTTCCTTCCTGAACCGGTCACCGGAAATTTTCTCTTCCTCCAACAGCAGCTGCACCACCTTATCCAGTTCCGCCCTGTATCCGGTCAGCTCACGCCTGACCCGCTCCTCCTGCTCCCGGATAATGGATCTCTGGACCTCAAAGCTGACTTCCGGGGGCATGTTATCGTAGTCTACAACACCAAGTTCTGACAGGCCGGACCGGATAATTTGCTGAGCTGTCTTAACCGCATGTTCAAAATCGTTGGTGGCGCCGGTGCTGCGATTGCCCAGCATCATTTCCTCGGCCAGCGAGCCGGCCAGCATTACTGCAATCTGGTTTTCCATTTGCTCTTTGGTGTATAGATAAGTATCATCTTCGGGGGTTTGCCTCATATAGCCCATAGCCTGCCCCCGGGGGATAACGGTGAGGGTTGAAACCGATCCATACCGGGTCATCTCACTAATCAGGGCATGTCCCACCTCGTGGATGGCAATACGCCTCATTTCAGCCGGTACCGGGCGGCGGTCCAGCTTGTCACCCATCATAACTTTGTCTATCGCCTCATGAAAATGCCGGTGGGCAATTCTGGCGCAACCTTCCCGCATGGCCAGAATTGCCGCCTCGTTGGCCACACTTTCCAGATGAGCTCCGCTAAAGCCGAAGGTTTCCTTGGCAATAACCTCCAACTGAACATCCTCATCCATAGGCTTGTTGCCGGTGTGCAGGCGCAGGATCTCCATCCTGCCATCCCGGTCGGGTAAATCAACCTTCACCACCCGGTCAAACCGGCCCGGCCGCAGGAGGGCCGGGTCCAACATATCCACCCTGTTGGTAGCGGCAACAACCAGCAGCCGTACCATGCCATCCATTTCAAGGCCGTCCATTTCCACCAGCAGCTGGTTCAAGGTCTGGTCATACTCATGGTGGCTGCTGTGTTGGCCGCGCCTGGCGCCCAAAATATCAACTTCATCAATAAAAATCAGGGCATTGGTTTTATTCTGGCGCTTGGCCTTTTCCCTGGCTGTGCTAAAGAGCTTGCGCACCCTTTGCGCCCCCACCCCGGCATACATCTCCACAAACTCCGAGCCGCTGCAGGCCACAAACATGGCCTCGGTATACCTGGCCGCCGCCCTGGCCAGTAAGGTCTTACCGGTACCGGGCGGCCCTGTTAACAGGATACCCTTCAGGGGCCTGATCCCCAAGCGCTGGATTTCCTTGTGATTACGAATAAAATCCAGGGCTTCTTTTAATTCCTGGATAGCCGAGGCCTGGCCGCCAATATCGCCAAAGGTAATCTTCGGAATGTTTTCAGCCTGTGTTCCGGCAAAGGTTTTCGATATTAAACCCCTTGATCTGGCAATCCAGAAGATAATCAACCCGGCGCCACCCAGAAATAAAATAGGTACAATATCATAGCCCACCAGAGCCAAAAATAAAATCCCGGCTATGACCAGACCTATACTTATTTCTTTAATCAACTCAATCACTCCCCCCGGTCAGTTCTAACTGCTGAATTAGTTGTACTACCGTCCGGGAGGGGAATAACCTCAGTCAGGCGCCGGCCGTTCCGCTCCATGTATACATAGATATTTTCCCCATCCAAGAAAATGGCAACCTCCGCCCCTGCCTCAGCTGCATTGTCATGAACAACATCAGCCATTTCACGATAATTCCCCCTGGCCAGGGCTTCGTAAATGGCAAATTGACTTTCATAATAGGCTTGCTGTAATACCTGATCCCGGTTGTCAGTTAATTGCAAAGCAAAGGGGCGCTTCCCCAGAATGCCGGCCAAGGCATGCTGAAGATCCTGGTAATCACTGGCCAGGTTGCCGGTTTCACCAAGTTCCACCGTCAGCAGCAGGGTGTCGCCCAAATCATCAATTTTATAGGTTTTAACTGCCGGGCTGCCAGCTAAATAATCCTCCAGGGGCTGGAGGAAGTTATATTTATTATATAGCCACTGCACCCCCACAAATGCCCCCAGGCCCAAAATAAGAGCCAGGATGATTATAGGTACGCGAAAGCCATGCCACTGCATTCTACCATTCCTTTCAACATCAGAAGCCACGGCAGGGACATTTTACGGTGCTGGCCGTAACACCCGTTACAACATAAGATTATAGGTATACAGTCCGGTACCCTCACTGCGCCGGGTGCTGTTACCGGCGCTGCTGCGTCGTTCGCTAACGATAACGCCGTGTCTCCGCCTGGTTTACTGAATACTTACGATTATAGCATATCGGCCCGGCTTTTTGGTCAGGTAACTGTTGGCACTGGATTCGTATATATTCAGTGAAACCGGTGTTAAGGCACTGCGGTATCACCGCTCGCTCCAGTGCTCCGCGCAGAAGGGACTCAGGAGTCAGAAGTCAGAATTCAGGAGTCAAAATGAGAAAACCAGCGAAAGTATTCCATATTCTCGGGACATTCTGAATTCTGACTCCTGAATTCTGAATGCCTAAATGGGTGCTGTTACCGGCTATGCTGCGTCGTTCGCTAACGATAACGCCGTGCCTCCACCTGGTTTACTGAATGCTTACCTGGATTCACCTATCCCTATTAAATAATTAAGACCTGCTGTGCAGGTCGATTTTGCTATAACAAAGTTTATCTTCGCACAGCCTGTAAACTCGAAATAAGTGCGCCTAAGGTTCAGATGGGGTTAATACCCCACCTGAACCAAGTCTTCTTTATCTCATCTTGTCAGGACGCCCCAGTTACGCCTGAAATAGTCAAATCCGGACCAGATGGTAAAAAAAACAGCAATAGTCATGGCTATATTGCCCAGAGGTATTTGTAACAAATCAAAGGGATAATCCTGAAGAAAAAGAGCCACAATGGCCACAATCTGGGTTATCATCTTTATTTTACCAAGACCACTGGAGGAAACGACAACTCCATCCCGGGCGACTATGGCCCTTAAGCCGGTTATGGTCAACTCCCGGCCTATAATCAGCACAGCTACCCAACCGGAAAGCCGCCCCAGTTCGACCAGGGAGATCAGGGCCGCTGATATAAGCAATTTGTCCGCCAGGGGGTCCATAAATTTGCCCAGTACTGTAACTTGCTTGCGTTTGCGGGCTATATAGCCATCCAGGCCGTCAGTGCTGGCCGCCAGTATAAAAACCCCGGCTGCCAGATAGTCCCCGTAAGGAAACTTCATTGAGACAATAGTTAGAAATAAGGGCACTAGAAAAATTCTGGCCAGGGTTACCCGGTTGGCTAGATTCATTAAATAAGCTCTCCTGTCAAATCATACTGCCGGGCTCCGGTAATCCTAACCGTCACCAGGTCACCCGGACTCAGCCCGGCACGGGCTGAAAACACAATCTTGCCGTCAATGTCCGGCGCCTCGGCCCCGGAGCGCCCATAATACAGCCCGCCGTTCCCAGGCTGACGGCCTTCCACCAGCACCCTGGCTTGTGTGCCGGCCAGGCCGAGGTTGTTGACGCAGGATATCCGCTGCTGCAGAGCCATGGCCCGGTCCAGCCGCTCCTGCTTGATTTCCTCCGGTACCTGGCCCGGTAAACCGGCTGCCGGTGTTCCCTCTTCCCGGGAATAGGCAAACACCCCCAGACGCTCAAATCTCATCTCTTCCATAAAATCCAGCACCTGCTTAAAATCTTCTTCCGTTTCCCCGGGAAAGCCCACCAGGAATGTCGTTCGCAAGGTCAAACCTGGAATCCCGGCCCGCATTTTTTCAATTAGCCCGGCTATCTGCCGGCTGGTTCCCCGCCTGTTCATCAGGCGCAGGATCTTGTCGCTGATATGCTGCAGGGGCAGATCGATATATTTGCACACCTTTTCTTCTTCGGCTATAGCGCTAATCAAATCATCATCTATTCCGGCAGGGTAGCAATACAGGATGCGGTACCAGTCAGGTCCCTCAATCCGGCCCAAACACTTTAGCAGGGCGGCCAGGCTTAATTTACCGTACAAGTCCAGCCCGTAGCGGGTGGTATCCTGGGCCACCAGGATCACTTCCCTGACCCCCTCACCAGACAGCAGCCTGACCTCGTCCGCCAGTTCTTCCGTGGGCCTGCTGCGATATGCCCCCCGCAAGTCCGGTATGGCACAATAAGTGCAACGGTTCTCACAACCTTCGGCAATTTTTACATAGGCCAGGTACGGCGGTGTTGTCCTGAGCCGCTGCTCTCCCGGCCCGGGCAGATAGCCCGGTTTGCCCGCCAGGCAAATTCTTTCCCCTTCCAGGACCGCCCTGACAGCCTCCACCACCCGGGAGACCTCCCCGGTACCAATCAGGCCGTCAATTTCCGGCATTTCTGCCAATAACTCCCTTCCGTAACGCTGAGCCAGGCAACCTGCCACCAGCAGAGCGCGGCAACTCCCCTTTTCCCTGTAGCGGGCCAGGCTCAAGATGGTATCAATGGCCTCTTCCTTGGCAGAGTTGATAAACCCGCAGGTGTTAACGATCAATATGTCGGCCTCGTCCTCCCGGGATGTAATGGTAAAGCCGGCCTGGCGCAACTTGCCCAGCATCAGCTCGGTATCCACTAAATTCTTGGCGCAGCCAAGACTGACCACACCCACATGTAAACTCAAGTCAATGCACTCCCGTTTAAGTAATTCACCTGAAAATTCATCTTGCCAGGGTTGGCTGTGATACAGAGCCCCGGACTACATTAATTAAGAGTATATATTCACTCGTATATATTCAGTGAAACCGGTGTTAAGGCACTGCGGTATCACCGCTCGCTCCAGCGCTCTGCGCAGAAGGTACTCAGGAGTCAGGAGTCAGGAGTCAAAATGAGAAAACCAGCGAAAACATTCCATATTCTTGGGGCATTCTGAATTCTGACTCCTGAATTCTGAATGCCTGAATGGGTGCTGTTACCGGCTATGCTGCGTCGTTCGCTAACGATAACGCCGTGCCTCCACCTGGTTTACTGAATGTTTACATTCACTCCAGTGCTCCGCGCCGACAGCACCTCGGAACGCCGTGCCTCCACCTGGTTTACTGAATGCTTACAATTAAGAACTCCTGCCGCTCTCGGCGGGATCGGCGGAGTTAAATTCCTCCCTGACTACTTGCCCGACTTCTCCCAAATAGCCAAGATTCTCTCCGTTCAGCTGAACCTGAACTGCCCCCGCATTCCCCAGCCAGAGGCGAATATTTTTTTCGCCTTGAAAACTCTTGGAATTACCGGCCCGGACATATCCTTCAAAGGCAACCTGGTCATCTACCACCACCTGCATCCAGCTGTCACGATCGCGGACATTCAGGTTCAGTTTAAGGCCGGGGGAAACCTGCGGCAGGCCGGGCTCAGCCGTACCGGGCCCCGGCCCATTTTCACCCTCCGTCCGGCCGGCCAAATCACCATTCCCGGACTCCTGCCGGTCATGCTGCCCGGCCTGCTGCCGGTCCGGCACAGCCGGGTCATGTTCTCCCCTGAGAACCGAGGTTGCAAAAACCAACATCAACGCCACAGCTACTACCGCCAACACCCCGGCCCAGCGCCGGAAGGGCAACCCACCGGCAGGCTTATGCTCCTCAAGCGCCGTCTCCTGCGTTTCGAGCGCATCTTTACCGGTAATACCGGCCTCATAACGGGACACCAGTTCTGCGCTGTCCAAATCCAGGTGCCGGGCGTACGACCGGATAAACCCGCGCACATAAACATGCCCGGGCAAAACGTCAAATTGCTCATTTTCCAGCGCCTCCAGGTACTTTTTACGGATTTTAATTTGCTCCTCCACATCCTCCAGGGTAAGCCCACGGTTTTCCCTGGCCTGACTCAAAGTTAACCCGATATCCACCTAAATCACCCCCAGGTTCTGGTATCCCTTAATACTCAGGCAGCTTAATAATATACTCCCTTATTCTTCGGGCCGCCTTCCTAATGTCCGCAGTATCCACACAAAGCTCGTAATCCCGGCTGGGACATGCCGGATACTTGTACAGGGGATCATAATAATTGGTGAGCAGGTAGCTAAAAACATCCTCCAACCGCTCTGCAGCCAGGAGAGTGTTCAACTCTTCGACCTTTTTGCGGCCCAAATACCGGGTCAAATAAGATGTTGATTCCTGTAAGGCCTGGATGCCGTCTTCCCTGCCGGCATAGATATCCTTGATCCGCCTGACCCGCTGCTCCAGTTCAGCGTATAATAAAATTGGACGCCCGCTTTTGATAGCCTGCAGCAGTATCTCCGGCACTAATAATTTGCCCAGCCGCCGGCCCTCGCACTCAACCACGAAAAACCCCGTCTGCTCAGCGTTCATCAATTCCTGTACAATCAGAGCCTCAAACATTTTTTGGCTGGGTGACCGGGGCAGCCCGATTTTTCCGTACACCGACCCCCGATGACGCGCCATTCCCTCCAGATCAAGCACAGGCATCCCTGCCTGCTTTAACTCGGCCAGCACCTCGGTCTTTCCCACCCCGGTCAGGCCATGCAGTACAATAGACTGCTGGGGCAGGGCATCACGGCCCAGATAATCATTAACAAAACGGCGGTAGGACTTGAATCCCCCCTTGAGGCGATAAGTATCTAGCCCCATGGTGTCAAGCAGCTCAGCCACAAATTTGCTCCGCAAGCCACCCCGCCAGCAAAACAGAATTATTCCTCCGCCGGGCGCCAGCCTGCGAAATGACTCCACGTACCTGCCAAGCCCGGGGGCGACTAAATCCAGCCCCAGCCTGCGGGCCGCGTCAGAACCCTGCTCCTTATAAGCTATCCCCACCAGGGCCCGCTGCATATTGTCCAGGAGCGGCAGGTTAATGGCCCCGGGTATTGTTGCCTCGGCAAACTCTCCTTCAGAACGAACATCTACAATAATGGCCTCAGACATTTTTACAGCTTCGTTTATATCAATTATTCTGTTCACATTGTAATGCCTCCGTTTCAATCCCGGCATCCGGATTTGCCAGGCCCAAACACCCTTGTACTTGCGCTTGATCCCTTCGACACTTCGACACCAGTCTCTTTATTCCTCCTGCCCCGGACCTTTTTAGATATTTTTGGTCTACAGGATTTTTTTAAATGTTTGCTGATACTGTTCCTTACTTATTAGTACCGCCCGGGGCTTACTCCCCTCCGGTCCGCCCACAAAGCCCCGCCGCTCCAGCGCATCCATCAGGCGGGCGGCCCTGGCGTAGCCAATGCGCAGGCGGCGCTGAAGCAGTGAAATTGAGGCCTGGCCCGTCTCCATAAACAACTGGGCCGCCCGGGACAGCAATTCATCATCAGGACCGGACGCCTCCGGGTCAGTGTGGTCAAGGGTAATACCCTGCTGTACCTGTGGCGGCACAGCCTGTTTTCTCAAATAGTTAACCAGCAACTCCACCTCCCGGTCTGATATGAAGGCCCCTTGCAGTCTAACCGGTTTGGCGGCCCCCACCGGATAGAAAAGCATATCCCCCCGGCTTAGCAATTTTTCGGCCCCCACCATGTCCAGAATGGTGCGGGAGTCAATTTGCGAAGACACATTAAAAGATATCCGCGAGGGAATATTGGCTTTAATCAGGCCGGTAATGACGTCCACCGAGGGGCGCTGGGTGGCCACCACCAGGTGCATGCCGCCGGCCCGGGCCATTTGGGCCAGGCGGCAAATGGCATCTTCCACATCGGCCGGGGCCACCATCATCAAATCGGCCAGCTCATCGATAATGATTACCATTTGAGGCAACTGGTCCTCTTTTCTCCCCCGCTGCCGGAGCAAGGCGTTATACTTTTCCACGTCCCTGGCCCCGGCGCCGGCAAAGAGCTCATAGCGGTACTCCATTTCTTTTACCGCCCAGCGCAGTGCTGTGGCCGCCTTACGGGGATCAGTCACGACGGGGGATACCAGGTGCGGAATCCCGTTGAAGGTTGCCAGCTCAACCATTTTGGGATCAATAACCAGGAATTTAACTTCTTCCGGGGTGGCCTTGAACAAAATGCTGGCAATAATCGTGTTCAGGCAGACACTTTTACCCGAGCCGGTGGCCCCGGCAATAAGCAGGTGCGGCATTGCAGCAAGGTCAGCCGCCACCACATTGCCCCCAATATCCTTGCCCAGGGCAACGGTCAGCCGGCTGCGGGCCTTCAGGTAAACGTCACTTTCCAGCAGGTCCCTCAGCCTGACCGGGCTAACTTTTTGGTTGGGCACCTCTATCCCGACGGCAGCCCGCCCCGGGATGGGGGCCTCAATGCGCACCCCGGGGGCGGCCAGACCCAGGGCAATATCGTCAGACAGCCCGACAATCCGGCTAACCTTTACCCCGGGCGGGGGCTGAATCTCGTACCTGGTTACCGAAGGGCCCCTGGAAACCCTGGTAACCCTGACCTTAACCCCAAAGTTATTAAGGGTCGCCTCCAGCACCTTTATTTTTTCCGCAATATCCGGGTCATTTTTGTCAATTTTAGACCGGGCCGAGCAGGCCAGCAATTCAAGGGGCGGCAGGCGGTAGACACCGTCTGCGCGAGCTTCCCCCTCACATCCCGGGGGAGGACGCAAAAGGTCACCCGGATTGCAGCTTTCCCGTGAGACTCTGCTGAATACCAACTGGGAACACCTGCTGTCACGCCCCCCATTGGTACCGGGCCTGTAAACCTCACTGGCTGCCGCCAATTCAGCGGCGCCTTCCACAATGCGTTCACGGCCCATATCTTTAGTCTGGCCATCCTCATCAGGCAGGGCGCCATCAACCCGTTCATCCTTTTCAACATAATCAATAATCACCGGTACATCTTTTACTCGCTGCTCCTTGCCGCCCTTGTAAAAAGAAGACAGAAAGCCCATTCTCTCAAACAGATTTTTTTTTACCCCTTTCCAGCCCCACCTAACCAGAAGTTCAGTAACCGAGGACAGGGAAACGCCAGTTAACATAAGCAAGCTAATCAGGCCCATAGTCAGTAAAATAACATAGGCACCGGCACGCCCAAAGGACTGCTGCAGCACAAAGCTCAGGAAAGCGCCAATCAACCCGCCCCCGTCACCCTCTAGAAACGAGCGCGCCGTATAATCGGAGGGAACCAGGGAGTGAATCAGGGTAAGAGCCACCAGCAAAAGCAGGACAAAGCCCAAAATATTCTGGGCCAACTGCACCTTCCGGCCGGATCTGATTAACTGCCAGCCTAAAACACCCAACAGCAAGGGGAAAAGAAATCTGCCCTCACCGGCAAGTGTTTTTAACACCTTTTCCAGAACCCCTCCCACAAAGCCCTCAGAGGGACTCAACAAACATATTAGGCCCAATACCGCCAGCGCTATCAGACAAAGGCCGGCAATCTCAATTTTCAATCCCTCACGCAGTTTCATAATCAATTACACCCCCTTAAAAAATATATACCATAATTTACAATAAATTCCTGCCGAAATTTGGCTTTCTTTAAAAATATGGCCGGTACACTTTCTAAGATAAAAAACCCAAAAGGGACAGACAACTTTTTTCACAAAGCGAAAATAGTAGCAGCCTGTCCCCACCAGATAATTGTTAAAGAAACCAAAAAGCCAGGTTATACGCCCTGGCTCAATATTATTTAAAATACCGCTTCCAATCCTTGTATGTTTTTTCATTCCGTTTAAGTATCGCCCCGACAAGGATTAAATCTTCCTCTTTAATCAGCTGGTATATAACCCTGATGTTTTGTTTTAAGCCGGTAGTAGTCTTTCTCCAGGCAAATGGCGTTGGGGGGAACGGGTGTTTCAGCAAGAGTCTTTAACGCCTCAAAAACTCGCTCTCTGTCCTGGTGTTCCAATAACTGAAATTCATGCCGGAAACGGTTGGCGTTTTTAGGCTTTACCTGCATTGCCTTCAGCCTCGACTTCCCGGATTATATCAAACACATCTTGATCGTCAGGATTAATGGTGGGCTGTTCAAAGACTTCCCTTGCCAATATGGTATCCTTTACCAGTTCGTAGGCTTCCACCAGTTTTTTATATGTGTCTATGTCAAGCAAAACACTCTCTATTTCGTTATTCTTAAGAATAAAAACAGGGTTGTTTTTAGATTCCGCTAAATATTTGCCGAAGGATTTAGAGATAGCAGTTGTGCTAACCATTGCATCCATGTCAATATTCATTTTAACCCCCTCCTGAGTATAATTTTACGGATTATTTTCTGAATGTCAACCACTGACTAGCGGCCTCCATCATACCAGTAAATTTTCAAATGTTTTCGCTGGTTTTCTCATTCTGACTACTGACTTCTGACTACTGACTTCTGTGTAGTTAATGAGAACAAAAACTGCCCGGAGTCAGTTCTGCAACGTGATTTTAACTTTCTCCAACGTCTTGCTAAATGGATATTCACAGCCGCGCCAAATAAACCCCGATAACCACCACACCCAGGGCCAGGCGGTACCAGACAAAAATTCCAAAGCTGTGCCTGGTAAGGTAACGCAGCAGATACTTAATCGATAAAAAACCAACTACAGCCGAGGCGCCAACCCCAAGAAAGAAGGCAGTGTCAAAATTCCCATTGGGAGAATTGCCAGTGATCGGGCAGTTCCAAATCCCAGCGCCAAACTGTGGCCATTGATTTGTACTCTAAACTGTGAATGGCCAAGCAATAGCTTCTCCGGCGCGGTTTTGCGCGGGTCAGAGAGGTAAATCTCGTGATGGCGGCGGGTATCGTTTATATCCATCGCATACCCGTTTTCGACAGCGTATTTATCCATCGCGGCTATTGTCGCGGGTTCATCGTCATACGAGCCGATGTGCATGACCTGAACGCATAAGCCCTCGGTGATTTTTTCGAGCCGCGCCCTCGACGTGTCAAGGTTCGGCTTTTTCTTGGCAAGCGTGGTCTTGGCACGTTCAAAGACCTCATCCGTCACAAAATCCGGCTGACGGATAAGTTCAAGCGCGATCTGTAATGCCCAAACGCGCCTGTCAAGGAGCGTCTGCTGTGAAGCACCCAGTTTTTGGCATCCTGTATCTTTTTAAATGTATTTCCTCAACTCCTTAATACCTTCACCATAGCCTTGCCCTTTGCCAGTTCGTCCACTAATTTATCCAGCCAGCGTATCTTTTGCATTAGCGGGTCGTCGATTTCCTCTACGCGAACGCCACAGACTACTCCTTTGATTTTATCGGCATTTGGGTTGATTTGCGGAGCCTCGGCAAAGAACGTCTCGAAATCAACCTCTTTCTCGATTTGTGCCTGCAAGTCCAATATATCATAGCCCGTCAACCAACAAATGACGGTGTCGACTTCTTCCTTTGCGCGACCCTTTTTCTCTGCTTTTTGGACGTACATAGGATAAACGCTGGAAACTGTCATCTTGTATACTCGTTCGTTTTTCATCGTGTTTATTCTCCTTCCTCCCCAATCATCATACAAACTGCAATACACAACATCAAGTCCAACAGAGGCGCAGACACGCCAGGAACTGACGGAGCCATTATGCGAGACTTTTTGGAAAAGCCATTCAAAGAAGCAATCCAGGCTGTCCAAGAGGGATTAAAAGACTATTGCCTGAATCCCGGCTGTAAACTGCAAGTACCACCCAAAAAGCATGGCTTTTATCAGCGCAATTCCTTAGACGGTGAATTTGCCAGCAAGATTTTTATTCGACGGTATCGGTGCACCTACTGCGGGATGACCTTCTCGTTTCTACCATCGTTTTGCCTGCCGTACTACCAGTGAAAATTATATTTTTAACCCTGCTCTGTTCACTAAACCTGGAGTGGAAGGCCCGTGACAGCATTAAGGCAATTATGTATGAATACCCGTTACTTCACCTGACCCGCCAACAGCTAAAATACTATGCAAAGCGCCTTTCCAAGAATATCACCCGTATTAAGTTGGGTTTGAGGCTGATCTTGCCATACCAAGACCTGCCTCCAGAAGAAGATGAAAAAGAAGCCCAAAAAATACTCAACATTGTCACCAGTGGATTCTCGCAAATCCACAACTGCGGTCAGGGAACACACCTCCTTCGGAGGAATGTCCCCAACGCATGGGTTAAAATCCCACCTGAACCAAGTCTTCTTTATACAACTGCAAACTGGCGCCGGGCTTAAAATCCGGCCTCAGGTAATGGGCCGGGTTGGTGCTTAAAACTCTGTGTACTCTGCCGCTGCCGGGGCCTGTTTCCTCGATCAGCATCTGCACACCATCCACCAGCACTTCCCGGACCACGGGGTGCTTCATTTCCTCCAGTCCGTCCAGTACCAGCTCCAACTGCATGGGTGTGTAAAGAATCACTGCAGGCACACCTCTCTTTTTTGCTTCCACTCCTCAATCATGTGCTCCATCCTGCGCACCGCCTTGCCCAGGCCGCCCGCCTCGTCAATGATCCCTAAATCTACAGCCTCGCGTCCAATTAGCACGGTGCCGATGTCCCGGGCCAACTCTCCGGTGCGGAACATCAAATCTCTAAACTTCGCTTCATCTATCCTGGAGTGCTCAGTAACAAACCGAACTACCCGGTCCTGCATTTTATCCAGATATTCATAGGTTTGCGGAACACCAATAACCAGCCCGTTCAGGCGAATGGGATGGATGGTCATACTGGCCGTCTCGGCAATAAATGAGTAGTCGGCGGCCACGGCTATGGGCACCCCTATGGAGTGCCCCCCGCCCAGGATAACAGATACCGTGGGTTTGGAGAGACTGGCAATCATTTCTGCAATGGCCAGTCCGGCCTCAACATCACCACCCACAGTGTTCAGAATTACCAGAATCCCCTCAACCTCGCAGCTTTGCTCCAGTGCTACCAACTGCGGGATCAGGTGCTCATACTTGGTTGTTTTGTTCTGGGGGGGCAATACCAGGTGGCCTTCAACCTGACCCACAATGGTAAGACAGTGAATATTAGTTTTTACTTCGGGTATGCTGGTGGAGCCCATTTCCTTTACCGCTTCCAGGGTGCTTTTGCTTTTGCCCACCACTCTGGCGCGCCCCGGGTCCTGGTTTGGCTCGTCTTCGTGACCGGGCTCATGGCCGGGCTGTGGCTGCGGGTGATATGGAAATACGTGAGGCTCTTGGCCCGTCATCACATTTCCTCCTTTGCTGACATCCGCTTCTTTACCTTAGTATCTTAAGCTGAGATAAAAAATACACAGGGAAAATCCTGTGTATTTTGACTTCAACTATTAAGTTCGGTGACACCTAAAGTTCTGTGATAATTGGTAAGATCATTGGCCTTCTCCTGGTCTTTTCGTACAAATATTTGCCCAGGGCGTCCCTGATATGGGATTTAATCGTAGCCCAATCAATTTTGCCCTTATCAGTGCACTTTTCCACAGCACACCTCACCTTGACTTTTACCTCTTCCATTAACGGCTCCGAATCCCTTACGTAGACAAATCCCCGGGACACTATATCAGGACCTGCCACTATTTGCCCTGACTTGCGGTCAATGGCAATAACCGCGATCAAGATGCCGTCCTGGGACAGCTGCTTTCTGTCCCGCAGCACAATATTGCCCACATCGCCGACACCCAGGCCGTCCACCAGCACACGGCCGGCTGTTACCCGGCCGGCTATCCGCCCGGAGCGCCGGGTGAATTCAAGCACCTGGCCGTTTTCAGCCACGAAAGTGTTTTGCTCGGGCACGCCAAGCTCCCGGGCCAACTGGGCATGTTTAATCAACATTCTGTGCTCGCCATGCACCGGCACAAAGAATTTAGGTCTTACCAGGTTCAGCATCAGCTTAAGCTCCTCCTGACTGGGATGCCCGCTGACATGAATTCCCGATACAGCTTCATAAATAACCTGAGCGCCATTCTTAAAAAGCTGGTCAATAATCCGTGCCACCAGCTTTTCATTGCCCGGAATTGGAGACGCCGAAATAATAACCGTATCCCCCGGCAAAATTTCCACCTGGCGGTGGTCGCCAAAAGCTATCCGGGTCAGTGCGCTCATCGGTTCACCCTGACTGCCCGTGCAAAGAAAAACCACCCGGTTGGCAGGCAGACGCCTGACCTCATCAAGCTCAATCAAAATGCCGTCGGGCATTTTAAGATATTCCAGCTCATTGGCGATATTAACCACATTCACCATACTACGCCCCACCACCGCCACCTTGCGCTTATAGCGGTGGGCAGTAAGAATTGCCTGCTGCAGCCGGTGGATATTGGAAGCGAAGCTGGCAATGATAATTCGCCCCTCAGCCTGCCTGAAGCTATCATCAAAGGTAGACCCCACTACCCGCTCGGACATGGTATAGCCGGAGCGCTCCACATTGGTGCTGTCACTTAGCAGCACCAGTACTCCCCTTTCACCCAGTTGGGCAAACTTGCTCAAATCCATGACCTGCCCGTCCACCGGGGTTTGGTCAATTTTGAAGTCACCGGTATGCACCATGACCCCAACCGGCGTATGGATGGCCAGGCCTATGGCATCAGGTATGCTGTGGGATACCCTGATAAATTCAACTTTAAACGGGCCGATGTTAACATTATCCCGGGGCTTGACTGTTTGCAGCTGCACATCCCTGTCCAGGTGATGCTCCTTAAGCTTGCCTTGTAAAAGTCCCAACGTCAACTTGGTGCCGTAAACCGGCACGTTAATCTGCCTGAGCACATAAGGAAGCGCTCCGATATGGTCCTCGTGACCGTGAGTCAGCACGATACCGCGCACCAGTTCCTTATGCTCCAGGAGATAAGTTATATCAGGAATCACAATATCTATGCCCAGCAACTCTTCTTCGGGAAACGCCAAACCGCAGTCTATTAATAAGATATTCTCCCCATATCTTACCACCATCATGTTTTTTCCGATTTCACCAAGACCCCCCAGGGGGATCAAAGTTAATTTTTGATCTTTTGCCAAATGTGCACCTCCATTCATTACCTTGAGAAACTATTGTGAATATGGTGGTTGGTATTCAGGAGAAGGCGGGTGAATATCCTATTGCCAAAGACCGTATTTAAACGCGCTCTGCAACTCAGCTATTATTATACTTGATGTTTCTTTAATGTACAACAATTGACTGCCGGCGGTACATTTGCCAGTTCTTACCCCGGGCCTGAGCTATAGTAATTCTTATTATGCCCTTCACCCCGGTTAAATTAAAATAGGCAAGCAAAAAGCGGCCCTACGGCCGCTCTTTTACCCGGGCAAAGCTAGAGCACCCCTGCTCCTGCCAGCACCGCCTTGACGGATTCCTTTTCCTCCGCCGTAGCCATAACCAAAGGCAGCCTGGGATCACCCACCTGCCAGCCCAGCATATTCAGGGCAGCCTTGACCGGAGCCGGATTGGTGGTTACAAAAAGACCCTTGAAAACAGGGAACAACTCCAGGTGAATCTTGGTGGCCATAGTGGTATTGCCGGCCATATAGGCGTTTACCATTTCCTTGATCCGTAAGCCCGCCACATGTGCCGCAACACTTACAACACCCTTCGCCCCCAGGGACATCATAGGCAAGGTAAGGGAGTCATCTCCACTATAAATGGCAAAACCCTCCGGCAATACCCGGCGCAGTTCGCTGACCTGGTCCATACTGCCCGAGGCCTCCTTGATGGCAACTATGTTTTCCACCCCGGTCAGCCGGGCCACGGTCTTGGCCAGCATATTAACTGCCGTGCGCCCCGGAATATTGTATAGCATTACCGGCAGGTCGGTACCGGCGGCGATAGTCTTGAAATGCTGGTACAGACCTTCCTGGGAAGGCTTATTGTAATAGGGCGCCACCAGCATAACTCCATCCACGCCAACCTTTGCCGCGGCCTTGGTAAGGGCCAGGCTTTCAACAGTATTGTTACCGCCGGTTCCGGCAATAACTATGGCATCGCCCCCCACTTCCTCTACAATTACCCGAAAAAGCTCAATTTTCTCTTCTTTGGTCAGGGTGGGCGATTCACCGGTTGTTCCGGACACCACCAGCCCATCAGAGCCGGACTGTACCAGATGGCGGGCAAGCTTTCTAGCCTGGGTATAATTCACAGCCAGATCACGGTCAAAGGGGGTTACCATGGCAGTAAGAACCCGCCCAAAATCAATGGCCACATCTTTCACCTTCCTTAAACAAGTATTCCTGGCCTGCCAGGGGCGCTTATCTTCGCACAGCTTCTTTATTACTAATGCACCGGCAGAAATTGTCGGTGCAAGGCCCTGATTGCTTTTTCCATAACTTCCTGCTTAACCAGAACCCAAACAGTTGTGTGAGAGTCGTTGCATTGCATAATATTTATGTGCTCTCTGGTCAGGGCTTCCACGATGTCCGCGATGACCCCGGGCACACCGGCCATTCCGGCGCCCACGGCGGAAACCTTGGCGCAACCGGCCTGCACCTCGGGCTTGAAACCCAGGTTTTCTAAAACTTGCAAAGCTTTGCCGGACACGTCTTCCCGTACTGTAAAAAGCACCAGTCCGGGTAATACATTGATAAAATCAATGCTGATGCCGGCCAGGGCAAGACTCCGAAACATGCGCTGCTGTTCCTTAAGCCCTTCAAGATTATTGTCCACTATCACCCTGAACTGAGTCAAATCCATAATGTGGGTGATACCGGTAATGATCTTATCTCTGACAATGTCCACTGTTCCCTTATATACCTCGCCTGAACTGGTAACCAGGGTCCCTGCCGCCTCGCTAAAGGCCGGCCTCACCCGTAATGGAATCCCCTTTTGCATGGCAATCTCCACCGCCCTGGGATGAATTACCTTGGCCCCCTCATGGGCCAGATGGCACAACTCATCGTAGGTAATGGCCTCCAGGGTCCTGGCCTCGGTTACTATGCGGGGATCGGCCGTCATAATCCCTTCCACATCGGTGTAAATGTCAACATATACCGCCTTGAGAGCCGCCCCCAGGGCTGCGGCCGTGGTATCACTGCCCCCGCGCCCGAGGGTGGTGACATCGCCATCCTCAGTCACGCCCTGGAAACCGGCCACCACCACCACCCTGCCCTCCCGGGCATGACGGACAATATTGGAGACATCAACCTTAAGAATTCTGGCCTCGTTAAAACTGTTGTCCGTAATAATACCTGCCTGGGCGCCGGTTAGTGAAATTGCCGGACAGCCTATTGACTGCAGGGTAGCCGACATGACCACCCCGGAGATGACTTCGCCACAAGACATTAATAAATCCAAATCCCGGCCCGCAATATCGGCGCTAACCTGCTGCGCCATAGCCAACAAACTGTCGGTGGCATACGGCTCTCCCTTTCTGCCCATGGCGGATACCACCACTACCGGGGTGTAGCCGCTTTCCCGGGCAGACAATACTTTACGGGCCACAATCTGCCTGAGGTCGGGATTGGCCACAGAAGTTCCCCCGAACTTCTGAACCAGAAATTTCATTTTTTATCTCTCCCTGAGACAGCCGTACTTAACCACCAGCTCTGCAATTTGCACCGCATTGGTAGCTGCTCCCTTGCGGATTTGGTCGGCCACCACCCAGATATTAAGACCCCGGTCCAGAGAATTATCCTCCCTGATCCGGCCCACAAAAACCTCATCCCGGTGGGAGGTGTAAAGGGGCATGGGATAGGATTTGGCAGCCGGGTCATCCTGAACAATAATGCCCGGAAAACTCTCCAGCACTTTTCTGGCCTGATCAGCGCTCAGCTTGTTTCTAGTTTCAATGTTGATTGACTCCGAGTGACTTCTGTACACCGGCACCCGCACCGTGGTGGCAGTTATGCCGATGGTATCATCATGCATTATTTTATGGGTTTCCTTGACCATTTTCCATTCTTCTTTAGTGTAATCCATTTCCTGGAATACATCAATATGGGGGATCAGATTAAAGGCAATCTGATGGGCAAATTTTGCGGGAGGGAATTCCTTACCGTCTAAATATGCCCCGGTCTGGGCGGTTAATTCCTCAATGCCTTCCGAACCTGCGCCGCTAACAGCCTGATAAGTGGAAACAACCACTCTTTTTACCCCGGCCGCGTCATAAATTGCCTTCAGGGGAACCGCCATAATAATAGTCGAGCAATTAGGATTGGCAATTATCCCCTTATGATTCCTAATGTCTCCCGGGTTAACCTCGGGAACCACCAGGGGCACCTCCGGGTCCAGCCGAAAATAACTGCTGTTATCAATTACAACCACCCCGCTGGACGCCGCCAACTGGCCATACTCCAGGCTGGCGGCGCCCCCTGCAAACAGGGCCAGGTCCATGTTGCCAAAAGAATCCGGTCCGGTTTCCTCGACTATAATAGTCTCTCCCCTGAAGGTCATCGGTTTTCCGGCAGAACGGGCGGTGGCACACAGGCGCAATGTATTGACCGGGAACTTTCTTTCCTCAAGTACTTTGACAAGTTCCTGCCCCACCGCTCCCGAAGCCCCAATAATTACAGTGTTATAACATCTCAAGGCAATCCCTCCTGGTGAAATCTATTCTGTAAATGCTGGCTGTAATCCTGCCGAAGTCCTGCCATTAACCAAATACTCCTGTGGGATTTTGCTTGGCTATGCTGGTTGATAGGATATAATAACCGGCTGCAGTTGTTTTCCCTGCAGGGCCATAACCACTGTGTTCAAAATCAATTCCATCTTTGACTTTAAAGAATTGGGCTTACCCTCCGGGCTATCCTGTCCGAAAGGCACCATATACACGTTTTTGGCATTCAGTAACAGGCCTAAATTCTTGGCATTCATACTCAGTCCGTCGTTGGTGGATACGGCCAGCACCACCGGACGCTGGTTGCGAAGATGGGCCTTGGCGGCCATTAAGACCGGGGTGTCTGTTATGGCATTGGCCAATTTGGCCAGGGTATTGCCGGAACACGGCGCCAGTACCAGCACATCAATGGTTTTGCCCGGCCCCACAGGCTCAGCGCCAACCATAGTACTAATAATCTCTTGTCCGGTTATTCTAGTCAACATATCCTTCCAGCGGCTGGCCGGCCCAAAACGGGTGTCTGTTTGGTCAACTTCGTAGCTAATTATGGGTATAACAGCTGCTCCCTCGTCAACCAATATTTTAACCTGGGTCATTACTTCATCCAAGGTGCAATGTGATCCGGTAAGGGCAAAGCCTACCCTGACATCCTTTAAGCGCAAGAAAAGCACCTCCTAAATCGGAACTACAGGCCTAGTTCCTTGACAAGCAAGTCGGGAACAACCCGGGCCAGGATCCTTCCCGCAGTTTTTGGCGCAACTTTTCCCGGCAAACCGGGGGCAAGAACAGCCTTGAGGCCCATCTTTTCAGCCGCCTTAAAGTCCGTACCCCCGGGGGCCGAGGCCAAATCAATTATTAAGGCCCCGGGATTTAACCGGCTCAGGACCATTTCGTCCAATATCACGGCCGGTACGGTATTAAAAACCACATCGACATCTTTAAGGCAGGCGGACAACTCTTGCAGAGGCACCGGCAGCAGGCCCATCTCGGTAATTCTGGCCAGATCGGATGCCTTGCGGGCTGCCACCAGGGTATCGGCATTAAGCGCCCCCAGCATCCGGGCCAGGGTCATGCCGGTTCTGCCAAAGCCCGCCACTAGCGCGCGGCAGCCGTGAATTGTTATGGGCATTGCCTCCATAGCCATTTGAATTGCCCCTTCAGCTGAAGGAATAGAGTTCAGAATGGCCACCTCATCAAGATTCAATATCTCAATAAGCCTCAAGCCTTGACCTGAAATCATCTCCTTTAGCGCCGGCCTGGCCATGCCAACCAGTACCGGGTTTGCCGGGGTGAGCTCAGCCAAAACATCTGCGGTCAGGAATAAGGGTTGCTGCGCCAGGGGAGCATGCAGCCTGCCGCTTTCGTTAATGCCGGGAAGCGCTAGAATAACCGCCCGGGCGCCGGAAACCGCAGCCTTTAAGTCCCCGCAGGCATCAACATTAATCCCCTGCACCGGTATCCCTGCCACCCGCAAGCGGGCTCCCAGGTCAGCCAGGTGTTCCGCTAGAACAACTTCCCTGGCATCGCCACCCAAGATAGCAATCTCGATTCCCTGAAGTTGAGGCGGCATAACCGGTAATTCCCCCTTAAAACTAATAATTCTGGCTAAGATATCATATGTGCAGCCCTGTTTAAAGGTGCTTGTCAGCTTTCAAGCTTATCTTTTACTCAAAAATCAGGTTTTCCAGCCCGTATACCAGCTCATTTAAATTCATTACCTTGCGTATGGCCAGCAAAACACCTGGCATATAGGACTCTCTGGATATTGAATCATGCCTGATGGTCAGGGTTTGCCCCAGACCGCCAAAAATTACTTCCTGGTGGGCCACCAGCCCCGGCAGGCGCACACTGTGCAGCCGAATCCCGCCGTCGTATTTTCCGCCCCGGGACCCGGCAATTTTTTCGATTTCAGCAGCCAGTCCCTGCTGAAAATCACCCCGCATCCCGCTGATGGACTCTGCTGTTTTTATAGCCGTACCAGAGGGCGCATCCAGTTTCCGATCATGGTGCAACTCAATAATCTCCACATTCGGAAAATACCTGGCGGCCTCGGTGGCAAATTTGATCATTAACAGCGCCCCGATAGCAAAATTTGGCGCTACAATGCAGCCCAGCCTGTTCCGGGCGGCTATCTTTTTAATTTCCTCCAGATCAGCCGTATCCATGCCCGTGGTTCCAACCACCGGGCGGACCCCTGCTTCCAGTGCCAACCGTACATTGCCGGCAACTGACTCCGGTCTGGTAAAATCCACCATTACATCCGGCCGCAAATCCCTCAGCGCCTCTTCAACATCATCCCGTAAAGAAAGGCCAATTTCGCCTATACCCATAAGAGGTCCTGCGTCTTGTCCGGCGCCGTAAATATCCAGGGCGCCCACCAGTTCAGTGTCTTCCGCCTGCCATACCGTTTTAAGCACTTCCCGGCCCACCTTGCCACAAGCACCTGCTACAACAACACGAATCATATAATACTCCTTTCCGGCAAAATGAAGAAATCTGGCCCAACCAGTCTATTGCCAGCATTATAGGATTAATTTTCTTATATCTCTTAACATCTGTCAAGAAAGGCACGCTTAATTGCTTAATTAAGATAACTATTCAGGTATTCAGAATTCAGAATGGACCGTATATCTCATGCTTCGGAAACGCCATGGATAAACGATAAACCGCAAGCACGAACAGGTGCGCCTTCTGCCATACCAGTAAATCTTTAAGACTCCTGACTCCTGAGTAGTTACTAATTAAGTTCCCTTTCAGACGCCAGCCCGTAATCCCCGCTGCTCTCCCTTTGCTCTGGAACCACCAGGTTACTTGTTGCGCCCCGGTATGAATAATGGTATTCTGCCGAGGGGCAACCGGTACTGCCGGTCAGGATATAATACCTGGTTCCTGCAGCATTATATCGCACGGAGGCATCCTGTGACTTCTTCTTTTCCTCCACAGATAATCACCCCCTCACTCCTAAACTGCACTCATCCAGCCCTGCCTGAGTATTTGAACATTTATCTGGCCGCCTTCGGGAAAGTCTTTTCGCTCCACCATACCGTTAAAGATAAAAAGATCCAGGGCTAACTCGGATTCCACTATGCCGCCGGCCACCTCAAAATCAGTTTTATCACCCCGCAGCAAATCCCCCGGGTTAAAGGGTTCCGCCATGGACAACTCCTTGTTATAGTCCTCGTACAGGGCCCACATTAGACGCTCAAGCTCCCGTTCAGCCTCAACTACGGGCAAACCGATATCACAGGAGGCCTCCCGGCGGGGAATCATATGATTATGGGCGTATAACTTTTCCGTAAGGTTATCAACAATCCGGTCAATGTTCTCCTCTGACAATTGGTTTTGTCGCAAGTCAAGCAGCCTGTGAGCCAGGGATCTGATCAATAAATAATTCCGGTGCACATTTCCCAGGGCCAGGGGGTGAATTCTCTCGGCCAGCAGTGAGAATACCTTGAACCTGTCCGCCATATCCACAACCCTGCCCTTGCTTGCAGCCAGGCCCAAATATGAATAAACATCTTCTATATTTACCGGCACCCGGGCCGCCGGATTGTTCGGGTCCTGGGGGTTAAAGGCGTTAATAACACTGGGGTCAATAGGTCCCAGTTCACCCATCTTGCCCATAATAATCTCGTCTGCGCCAAGGGATATTAAAGTACCGGCACTGTAGGCCCTGAAAGGAACCAGCACAGCAAAGCGCCGGGCGTACTCCCTGATCAGGTGTACCAGCCGCCAAGGTGTTAATACATCTCCTCCCCTGGTATAAATAAAAAGATCAATGGCCGGTCTCTCCCCCATTAACTCCAAATGCCTGTATATAACCGGAGTAACATCCGGCGCAATACGAGTATTAACATTTTCCCTGTCACCGGTAATATAGCATAGTATTGCCGCGCCCCTTCGCTCAGCGATCTGCTTCATTAATTCCAGCCTCTGCGGGCGGGCCATGTGAATCGCCCCCTTCAATTTTCATCAATAGTATGAACCTCTAGAAGCTAAATTAACATTTTTAATTTGCCTTGCGGAAAAAAGAAACTCCGTGTTCGTCACGGAGTTTCTTAAACTGAATAACGCTCAAAATTTAAATGAGTTTGATCAAGATCGACAATGATTACCTCGGCCCCAATTTTTTTAATAGCCTCCCAGGGAATAACCAGGTACTGCCTTTCAACCCAAAAATTTAACATATTGTTACGGCGGGGTATTATTATGGATAGGATACGCCCTGAAACTGGATCAATAACCACATCCGACTCACCAGTGAGGCCAAGTTTGATCCCGTTTGAGATATTAATTATTTGCTTGCCGGCCAATTCAGCAATACGCATCTTTACAACCCCCCGGGCCGCCTGCCAAGGTCTAACAGGCGCAAGGCAAAGGGCTGTACAATGGCCAGGGCGATTGACAATGCCGCCATGGGCTCAAGACTAACCCCGGCCAGTTGTACCGTCTCCGGAACCTTGATTTCCAAAAAGGTTGCCAGCAGCACAAAGGAAAGGTAAATTCCTCCCGCGGTGCCCACCAGGCCGGTTAGTGCCCGGGACAGCGGCGAGCTCTTCCATTCCCCAATCTCATCCCAGGACTTTTCCCTGTACATCAGCAGGCTCATACGCTCCCGAACCGACAACACAACCAGCAGGGTTACCACCAGTGTAACTATCACCACTCCGGTAACCATCTTGTCCCACCCCCTCCAGTTAATATATGGAGGGAGTGGGACAATTAGACCAATTATGGTTACTATTACTACTTGCCGGTTGAACCAAAACCGCCATCGCCCCGGGAAGTGTTTTGCAGATCCTCAACCAAATTAACCCTGGCAATACCAACAGGCACCAGCACTAGTTGGGCAATCCTGTCCCCGGGCCTGACGATGTAAGGACCGGTACCGTTATTAATCAAGGTTACCATAATTTCACCCGTATAATCACTATCAATAACTCCCACCCCGTTGGCCAATGCCACGCCATGCCGCGAGGCCAGCCCGCTGCGGGCAAATACCAGCCCTGCGTAGTCCCGGCGGGGGATTTGCACTGCTATCCCCGTAGGTACCAATACTATCTCACCCGCCCCAAGCTCCAGGGGATGCTCCATGCAAGCTGCCAAATCCAGGCCTGCAGAGCCGGGGGTGGCATAGCGGGGCGCCCTGGCCCCCGGGGTAACAACTTTAACGCCAAGATTAATTTCACTGGTCATCACAGCTTACTCACGGGCAGCACTAACTAGATTATTCAGTGCCCCACAGTCCTGCCAGGGACCGATACTGGCCAGGGCAAATTTCTCCGGGCAAATCCTTGCCTGGGCCAGGTCCCGAATGTCATCCCGGGTAACCCTGTTAATCCTGGCCACAATTTCATCCGGGTGAATAACTGTGCTCAGATATAACTGGGATTTTCCCAGCCTGCTCATGCGGGTGTTTACATTCTCCAGGCTGAGTAAAAGATTGCCCTTTAACTGGTCCTTGGCCCTTTGCAGCTCGGCCACGGAAACACTGTTTTTCTGAATATCCCTTATTTCTTTTAAAATCAATTCCATGGTCGGCTGAATATTTTGCTTGCTTAGCCCGGCATAAACACAAAATAGCCCGGTATCATGGTAAGAGCTGTGATAGGAGAAAATTGAATACACCAGGCCCCGCTGCTCCCTTACCTCCTGGAAAAGGCGGGAGCTTAGCCCGCCACCTAAAATAGTGTTGACCAACTGAAAGACATAAATATGTTCGTGTCCCAGGGGAAGTCCCTGAGTGCCCAGGCACAGGTGAACCTGCTCGGTATCCTTGGAGCGACAGGTAATTTCCCGGTGCGGCACAGGACCTGTCAGCACACGCCCCCTGGATTCGCCCCTCAACTGCCCAAACACGCCGGCCAGTTTACTTGCTGCCTGTTCATGCTCAATATTCCCCGCCACCGAAATAATCATCTTGGCCGGGGTGTAGTATTGCTGGTAAAAAGAAATGATATCATCCCTGGATAAATTCTTGATTACTTCCTCCGAGCCTATAATCGGGCGTCCAAGAACATGTCCCTGCCACACAGTATGGGCAAAAATATCGTGCACCAGTTCATCCGGGGTATCTTCGTACATTTTTATTTCCTCTAAGATGACATTGCGCTCCCGGTCTATATCCTCAGCCCCGAAGCGGGAGTTCAGCAACATATCCCCCAGCAGGTCCACCGCAAGATCAAAGAATTCATCCAGCACCCGGGAATAGTAACAGGTATACTCTTTGGTTGTAAAGGCGTTAAGCTGCCCGCCAACCGCATCAAGGGTTTCTGCAATATCCTTGGCAGTTCTGCGGGCAGTTCCCTTAAACATCATGTGCTCAATAAAATGAGAGATGCCCATAAGCTGGTCAGGTTCATCCCGGGACCCCACGTCAACCCAGATTCCTACCGCCACTGAGCGGACATGGGGGACCTTTTCTGACAGAATAACGATCCCGTTATCTAAGATTGTCTGCTGATACAATTTGCAACCCCCTCAATTTCCCAAAAGCCGCATTCGCTAAATATTCTTCAAAAAGGAATTAATTCCTTTAACCATGCCAATCAATATTTAATTTTCCGCCAGCAGTTCACTTACCGTTACAAATTGGTAACCTTTTTTCTGCAGACCGGTGATAATATGTGGCAAGGCCTCCCCAGTGGGCGCCGTAGGGTGCATCAAGATTATAGCCCCGCCTGCAGCCCGTTTCATAACCCGCTGGGTTATCACATCCGCCCCGGGGCGCTGCCAGTCGATAGTGTCAACGCTCCACAGTATAGTAGTATAACCACACTCCCGGGCGGCCTCCAGCACCTCGGGCCCCCTTTCACCGTACGGAGGCGCGTACAATTGAGGGGTATGGCCTGTTATCCGGTATAAAATCTCCCCTGCTTTATTAATATCCCGCAGGTTGCCCTCCTTGCCGATGCGGTCCGGATGGGGGTGAGCATAGCCGTGACTGCCTATTTCATGTCCAGCCTCTTGGATTTTGAGCACCAGCTCCGGAAATTTTTCCGCCCAGGCGCCCCCGATAAAAAAAGTTGCTCTGACCTTATGCCTGGACATAGTTTCCAACATTGCCGGCAGATATTCTTCACCCCAGAATACATTTACAGTCAGGGCAATATTCCTGGACCCGGGGTCCCCGTGATAAATTGGATTAGCCAAATTTATACCAGGATGGTCTGCCTCTACGGCAAATACTGGCTGCCTGCCACCCAACAGCAGTACGCTTGCAAGCACAAACAAAGTAAGCAGAATTTTGGATTTTCCTTGCAAACCTGTTCACCTCCTCTAGTGTTGAAATCATTGTATGCAAATTTATTAAAATATATCAAATATGGCTGGTGTCATATACTTTCCTTAATGATGAGAAAAACCCCACCGGTGGGGTTTTTAATCTAGTGTCTTGGTTGTCTCCTGGGTGGGCGATTGTTTTCACCCGGCTTGGGGGGCACATAGTCCTCAGGTGGCGCCTCCGCATCTTTCTTGGATAGCTTAAGTCGTCCCTGGTTATCATAACCAATGGCCTTGACCATAATCCGGTCACCCTCTTTGACCACATCCTCAGTCTTATTGACCCGGTGATAGGCCAATTGAGAAATATGCACCAAGCCCTCCTTGCCCGGCAGGCCGAGCACTCCCGGCACAACTTCAACAAAGCAGCCAAAATCAGTAACCCTGGTTACCTTGCCCATGTACAATTCCCCGGGCACAATGTCCTTGGTCAAACTCTCAATAATTGCCAGTGCCTTTTTCCCTGCCTCGGGGTCAACAGCCCCAATAAATACCCTGCCGTCATCCTCAATATCAATGTCCACGCCGGTCTCTTCCACAATTTTTTTAATTATCTTGCCGCCCGGGCCGATGACCTCCCTTATTTTATCAGGGTGTATGCTTGCCCTAATAATTCTCGGGGCATATGGCGAAAGCTCTTCCCTGGGTTTGCTGATTACTTCAGTCATCTTATTCAGGATGTGCATGCGCCCCTCATGGGCCTGCTCCAGCGCCTTTTCCAGAATTTCGGAGGTAATGCCAGGTATTTTTATGTCCATCTGCAGTGCGGTAACCCCTTTGGATGTGCCGGCCACCTTAAAGTCCATATCCCCCAGGTGATCTTCAATCCCCTGGATGTCAGTCAAGATGGCGTAATCGTCCCCCTCTTTGACCAGACCCATGGCCACACCGGACACAGGAGCCTTGATGGGTACGCCGGCATCCATAACCGCAAGACAACTGCCACAGACGCTGCCCATGGAAGTTGAGCCGTTGCTGGCCAATACCTCGGACACAATCCGGATGGTATAGGGGAATTCCTCTTCGGACGGAATAACCGCCTCCAGCGCCCTTTCAGCCAGGGCGCCATGCCCAATCTCCCGTCGGTTGGTGGTACGAATCGGCTTTGTCTCACCGGTGCTATAGGGGGGGAAATTATAATGGTGCATAAACCTTTTGGTGTCTTCAACACCCAGGCCATCCAAAATCTGCTCCTCAGAGATTGCCCCCAGGGTAACCACTGACAGCACCTGGGTTTGTCCCCGTTTAAACAATCCGGAGCCATGGGTCCGGGGAAGAACACCAACATCAACAGAAATTGGCCGCACCTCATTAAGAGCCCGCCCGTCAACCCGAACCCGCTCAGCCATAATAAACTTGCGGACAACCTTTTTCTCCACTGCTTCTATGATGGACTTTATTTGGTCCTGCTGGTCCGGATAGGCTTCTTGGAATGAATTGAGCAATTCTTCCGTGACCTCGCTTATTATAGCATCCCGGTCCTGCTTGCTTTTCTGCTCAACAATACACTGCTGCACCGCGGTCCTGATTTTTTCCACGGCCCGATTGGTGACCGCCGCCTCCAGATCCTTGTCCACTTCCGGCAGCACAGGATCAAATTTTTCCTTGGCCAACCCCATCTCCATGGCCTCACGGTAAAAATCCCGAATGAAAGCAACAATTTTTTTAACCGTCTCATGGCCAAATGTAATGGCCTCCAAAATAACCCTCTCCGGAATTTCCCGGGACCCGGCCTCGACCATCATGACTGCCTCATCTGTTCCGGCCACCACCAGGTGCAGGTCACTCAGTTCAAACTGTTTTACCGTTGGATTAATCACCAGTTCCCCGTTGACCCTGCCCACAATAACACCGGCAATGGGGCCTTTAAAGGGGATATTGGAAATCATTAAAGCTGCCGAGACACCATTCATGGCGGCAATTTCAGGCGCACCGTCCTGGTCCACGGACATAATGGTGTTGATAATTTGCACTTCATTGCGCATTTCCTTGGGGAAAAGCGGGCGAATCGGACGATCTATCAGTCGGGCCGACAATACGGCCTTCTCACTGGGCCTGCCCTCTCTTTTAATAAAACCACCAGGAATCTTACCAACGGCATAAAGCCTCTCCTCGTATTCCACCGCCAGCGGGAAAAAATCAATACCCTCCCTGGTACGTTTGGACAAAGTAGCAGCTGACAACACCATGGTATCCCCATACCTGACCATTACGGCGCCGCCGGCCTGATCAGCCAGTCTGCCTGTCTCCAGGGATAAGGCGCGTCCACCCACATCCATTTCTTTTTTTAACACTTTGTTTTCTTCCATTTTAAATTGGCACCCGAATCTCCGGTTAAACCGGAAACACCAGATTTCCTCCCTTTCATTTATTTACTTATCCACTTTGAACGAGACTTCATTCAGAGGGGGATTCAACCCCCTCTGAATGTTAGCCGAGTCCATACTGGACTTAACCGCCCTTTGAAACCCGCCGCCTACAGAGGCGGGGGTCTTAGGGCGGATTAGTTCAGTGATAAATATGCAAGGCCTGACAAGCCTTAACTTCTTCTACACATTTCATAGTATTTCCTTCTACCGGAAGGAAAAATACGTATTACGCAATTGCTCTCTAGGCAAAACACGCGCACTCATTCAGTATGGACTTAACCGCCCTTTGAAACCCGCCGCCTACAGAGGCGGGGGTCTTAGG
>JBFMEU010000012.1:0-54592 GCA_040753155.1 Bacillota bacterium | reverse complement strand
TCGTCATCGGCGCGCTGGTGGCCGTGACCGACCGTTTCATGTCCGAAAACTACAAAAAAAGGCTCCTGGAGGTGTTGAGAATGACCCAGATCGAACAGTGGATCAGGGAAGAAGGCATTAAAGAAGGCATTAAAGAAGGGCGGCTGGATACCGCCAGGGCGGCCCTGAAAAAGGGCTTGCCGGAAGAACTGGTTGCTGAAATCACCGGCTTGGACCAAGAGACCATTCGTACGCTAAAGGCGGAACTAAATTAAAAATAAAGTTACTATTCAGGTATTCAGAATTCAGGAGTCAGGATTCAGAATGGACCGTATTCCCCTTAAGAAAAATTGACTGGGATTATCATCCATTTAATTGACCATTATTTTAGCTTCATTTACGGTTTTAATGCTTGGATTATGGTTATTATCCTTCGTATTTCCAGATTTTTCTAGCAAAGAGGCGCAATAACCCCTTGATTATGGTTATTTACAATTTCTGCAGCATTTTTCCTTATATCCCCTTTAAAGAAGCGGACGATTTGCTTGAAGTAATTTTGGCTATTCTATGGGGTTTTTGCAGTGGAATCATATATTACAAGTAAGCATTCAGTAAACCAGGTGGAGGCACGGCGTTATCGTTAGCGAACGACTTCTGCGCGGAGCACTGGAGCGAGCGGTGATACCGTAGTGCTTTAACACCGGTTTCACTGAATATATACTATTACAACAATCAGCCGTAGTCCTGCCTGCAGTCTGCCACAGCGTCCACGTAGACGTTGTCCCCTTTCACCTGGTAGAGCAACAGGTACCGCTTTGCCATTAGAAGCTTGCGGTATTTGCCTGCCGGTACCAGCGGATCGGAAAGCCACGGGTTTCGCTCCGGAAACTGCTCCAGCGATTTTGCTTTCTCGTTAAATTCGGCAATGAGCTGAAGCGCCGCCGTTTCACTGACCTGCGCCAAAAATCGTGCGTGGGATACCAGCATCTGCGCCGCCTCATCGGTGATGATTACCTTGTATATTTTATTCTCGCTTTCCATTCAGTACCTCCCGGACAGCGGCTTTCATCATATCGGATACCTCGTCAATGGAATAACCGCTTTTGCCGCTCAACCGGTTTTCTTCTGCGGCAACCAGGTTTTCTCTGAGGCGCAGCATGCTTTCGCGTTTTGCAAAGGCTTCAATGTCCATGACCACCAGATCGCCTTCACCGTTTTTGGTGAGATATACCGGTTCTCCCGAACGCTTGCACAGCTCGGAAATTTCATTGTAGTTTTTGCGGATGGCCGCGGATGGCTTAATATTCATCATCCAAATCACCTCATTTCGTAGCATTATTATATGCTTATTATATGCTTATTATACTACATCAAAGAGTGATTTGCAAACCTGCCAGGACATTGGCTACCTCCTGTACTCAATGGGCTTGGTCAGCCGGATGACGAAGGCCGCGCTGATGAATATGGCCGCCGCGCAGACCGCCAGGACGAGCTGCCCCACGACGGTGGGGGACCAGACAAGTCCTTGTCCCCTTGTTTTTCCTCCTAACCCTCTTGGGGTAATTCCTTTCATAATTTTATAAGTATTATACCATAAATTAGGGGATTTAGCGAAGGCCACTTTTTTTGGTTTTTTTGGCGGCGTCCTGTTATGGAACAGATTTTGCTTAAGTAATAAGTACTTGATATAATTCCCGGCTGTTTTGTCCTGAAGGGTTTCCTTGGTCCGGGTGCTGGAGCAGGAAGAGGTAGTTGTATTTTTGCTCAGTTATCTATGTTTCTGGCAAAAAAATGCGTTTGACTTGGGTGTGCCGGTATGGAACAATTATATTAACCAAAACTCACAGACATAGGGGAGAAAAAGATTGAATATTAGCAAATTTGTGGCGCCGGAGATTATTTTTGGCCGTGGCGCCTTGAGCCAGGTGGGCGAAAGCGTGGTTCGGCTGGGGGCTTATAAGGTATTCGTGGTTAGCGATGTTGGTGTGTTTGAAGCTGGTTGGGTTGAGCGGGTTTTAGCTTACCTCAGGGCAGTGGGGCTGGAGTATGAGGTGTTTGTTGAGCTAACCAGTAACCCCAAGGACTCCGAGGTCATCAGCGGCCTGCAAAAATACCTGGACTCCGGGTGTGATGCCCTGCTGGCGGTGGGGGGCGGCAGTCCCATAGATGTGGCCAAGGCGGTTGCCATTTTGGCCACCAATGGCTGCCAGATTCAGGATTATGAAGGTATCAACAAGGTGACGCGGCCTCTGCCGCCCATGCTGGTAGTGCCCTCCACGGCCGGCTCAGGCTCTGAGGTAACCCAATTTGCCATCGTTGTGGACAAGGATCGCAAATTAAAGATGACTATAATTTCCAAGTCCCTGGTACCGGACATTGCCATCATAGATCCGGAAATCCTACAGACCAAGAGCGCCAGACTTACGGCCGGCACCGGGCTGGATGCGCTGTGCCACGCCATTGAGTCCTTTGTGTCCCTGGCGGCCACACCGTTGACAGACATTCACGCCCTGAACGCAATTCGCCTGGTGTCCGGCAATTTGCGCCAGTCCGTTGCCTGCCGCACCAACATGGAGGCCAAGACTAATATGGCCATGGCCAGCCTCAATGCCGCCCTGGCTTTTTCCAATGCCATTCTGGGCGCCACCCACGCCATAACCCATCAGGTGGACGGGCTTTTGGACCAGCACCATGGCGAGTCCAACGCCATAATTTTGCCCCATGTCATGGAATTCAACCTGATTGCCTGCCCTGAAAAGTTTCGGCTGATTGCCGGGGCCATGGGTGAGGACGTCACGGGCCTGAGTACCATCCTGGCGGCCAAGAAGGCCATCAAAGCGGTTAGACACTTAATTGCGGATATCGGCCTGAATAAGGGGCTGGCCGAATTCGGGCTGCCGGAGTCGGCTATACCGGAACTTAGCAAGAATGCTGTAAAAGATGCCTGCCTGATTACCAACCCGCGGGACGCTGACGAGAAAGATATTGAGATAATTTTCCGTCAAGCCATGTAAACGGGGTGATGCATTATGTTTAAAGATAAAAACAAGCTCATCGAAAACCTGACCGGGGTTAATTCATCCAAGCTAAATTACTATCTGGAGCTAAAAAAGCGGAATGAAGAGATTGTTAAGCAAAACAACCGGCTGGAAATTATTCACCAATTAATCAGGGACATTAATATTGATATGTCCCTGGAGGACATCATCGGGCGGGCCTATAAAAAATTGCCCCTGGCCTTGTCCTGTGACTTTATGGGTTTGTTGCTCCTGCGCCGGAATGAGCTGTACATGACGGCCATGATGCCGCAATTCTCCTGCCTGATTAACCCGATACCCCGGTCATCATTTCTCTGGACCTGTGTGGAAAAGGGTGAGGCCGCTGTTTTTGACCCGGTGGAAATGGATGACCTTTTTATCCAGTTCAGCCCCTACCTGGCGGGGCGCCTGAGAGCCCTGGTGGTGACGCCCCTGGTGGTGCGCTGCTCGGTGAAGGGACTGCTGCTGGTCGGCAGTATGCACGAGGCCGCATATGCGCCGGCGGAAACGAACTTTATCAGCCAGCTGGCTGATCAGCTGGCCATCTGTATTCAAAACATCCAGCTCTACAAGCAGGTGTCCCGGGCCAAGCGGGAGTGGGAGGAGACATTTAGGGCCGTTACCGACCCAATCCTGCTCATCGACACCAACAATACCATTCTGCGGTGCAACGACCAGCTGCCCCCGGAGATTAGCGCGGTCAAGGTTGCGGCTAATACCAATAAGTGTTACGCCAAGCTCTGGGGTCGGGACCAGGTCTGCGAGGACTGTCTGATGATCGAGGTAATGGTGACGGAGAGGCCTGTTTCCCGGCGGGTGCAGATGAACTCCGGAATAGTCCTGGACATCAGCTATTACCCTGTTTTTAACGAAGATAAGAATATTATCGCGGTTATTCACCATATGAAGGATATCACTGAAAAAACCAAAATGGAGGTTCAACTGGTCCAGTCGGCCAAATTGGCGGCCATTGGGGAAATGGCCGCCGGGGTGGCCCACGAGTTAAACAATCCGATGACGGTGATTATTGGCACGGCGCAGCTCCTTTTGAGAGAAACGGAGGGGGACAGCCAGGATGCCGAGCTACTGGGGGATATTGTTAACTCCGGCCTGCGCTGCAAGAAAATAATTCAAAACCTGCTGACCTTCTCCCGTCAGGACCATTATCCCCTGACCCCGACCAACCTGAATGAAGAGGTGGAGCGGGTACTAAGCCTGATTCAGTACCAGATAAATAAAAGTAAGACCATTATTGTGCAAAGCCTGGACCTGGATCTGCCCGAAGTAACCGCCAACGGACAGCAGCTGCAGCAGGTGATGATTAACTTGCTACTTAACGCCAGGGACGCCCTGGAGGGAATTGAAGGAGAGAAGGAGATCGAAATTGTTACGGCAACCCGGGTGGAGGGAGGCAAAAAATGGGCCTTGGTTACGGTAAAGGATAATGGCATTGGTATAGAGCCTGAGAATTTGCCCAAAATTTTCAACCCCTTTTACACCAGCAAGGAGGCTTCCAAGGGTACAGGGCTCGGCCTTTCGGTCAGCCTGGGCATTGCCGAAGCTCATGGCGGCACCATTGAGGTGGGGAGTGAGCGGGGTAAAGGCAGTGTTTTCTCTTTGGTGCTGCCTGTGGAGCAATAAAATTATAAAATTTGTATACATTCAGTGAAACCGGTGTTAAGTCATTGCGTTATCACCGCTCACTCCAGTGCTCCGCGCAGAAGTTGTTCGCTAACGATAACGCCGTGCCTCTACCGGGTTTACTGGTTTACTGAATACTTACTAAAATTTCTCTTATACGTGGTGGTGATATTTTTGTCCGGTGTAAAGCTGCTGGTTATTGATGATGAGGCGGATGTGGGAAGATTTTTTCGCCGCCTTTTTTTGAACAAGGGCTATGGAATAGCTGTGGCCCTTAACGGCAAGGAGGCTGAAAAATTAATCCGGGAAGAATCCTTTGACGTGGCCGTGGTTGATATGAAGCTGCCTGATACAGATGGACTTATCCTGTTAAGGCAGATCAAGAGTGCCCAGCCCAACTGCGAAGTTATTATCATGACCGGATACAGTACCACCAGAACTGCTGTGAAGGCTATTCAGTATGGCGCTTACGACTACCTGGACAAGCCCTTTGAAGACATTGACGAGGTGGAGAAGCTTATTGAGCAGGCGGCTGTCACCGGTATCAGCTCGCGCCAGGGCCGGCCGGCCCGGGCTGCCTGGGAGCCTGTAACGGAAAAGTTGGGCTTTCGGGTGGGCACCTCCACGGCCATGCGCCGGCTGGTGGATGTGGCCTATAAGATTGCCGGTAAAAACATTAACGTGCTGATCCAGGGGGAGACAGGCACCGGCAAGGAGGTGCTGGCCAAATTTATCCATACCGCCTCCAACCGGTCCGATCAGATCTTTATTCCGGTGAACTGCGGCGCCCTGCCGGAAAATCTCCTGGAAAGCGAGCTGTTTGGCCACGAGAAGGGCGCCTTTACTGGAGCGGGCAACATACGCCGGGGCATCTTTGAAATGGCCAATAACGGCACCTTGTTTTTGGATGAGATTGGCGAGGCCAGCCTGTCCATCCAGGTCAAGCTGCTGAGGGTTCTGGAAACCGGGGAGTTTTTGCGGGTTGGCGGGGAAAAAACTATCAAGACCAACGTCAGGGTAATTGCCGCCACCAACGTTGATTTGGAAAAAGCCATGGGGAAAAAAAAATTCCGTGAAGACCTGTTCTACCGCTTGGATGTGGTGCGCCTGGAGGTCCCGCCGTTAAGGGAGAGACATGATGATATCATTCCCCTGGCGGAATATTTCGTGCATAAATTTAACCCGAAGTTAAGCATTGGTGAGAACTCGCTGAGGTTGCTGAGCGCCTATCAGTGGCCGGGCAACATGCGGGAGTTAATTAATACCCTGAGCCAGGCGGTGGCCCTGTGTGACGGAAAAGCCATCCTGCCGGTGCACCTGGGCAAAAAATTGACCGGCGGGGAAGCGGCCGCCCCTGCTATAAGCCCCGATGACGCGCCCGATTCCAGTGCTAAGTTCCTGGAAGAGGCACTGGCGCACTACGGAACTGCCGGGGCCATAAATGCCCTGGATGATGATAAACTGGTAAATTTGGCCGGGCTGGTCAGGGAATTCACCCGTAACCTGGAGTCGGCCATGGTTAAAAGGGGCCTGATTGAGCCGGTTTCGCCAACATCGTTAAAAGATTTTGAGTCCGAGGCAATTAGCCGGGCAATGGAGCACTGTCAGGGTAATATAACCCGGGTGGCCCGGGTTCTGGGTATCGGTAGGAATACCCTGTACCGCAAAATAAAAGAACACAACCTGCATAACCTGAAATTAAAATAGTGTTCTGTAATTGAACGACCGTTCCGGATCGACCCAGCTTAAAATGTTCCGAATTTACGCAAAACAATCAAAAACCGCCCTTGCCGGATGCAGGGCGGTTTTTGTGCTTTAGAAAAGTATACCGGCCATATTTATGGCCGGGGCAGAGGAAAAAAGTATTAAAACGCGCGCCGAGGAAACTGCATGAGCGCGCGTTTTTTATGGATCTGCCCGGCTTCATGCGGCGTGGGACGAGGAACTATGTACTTAAAATATGTACGCCGAATGTATTGGTGGCTTGTTTGAGTGGCATTGATCTTGCTTTTTTTGAAAGTTAATAATTAATTGATAAAATTTTAATTATTTTTAATTTTGGTACTTTAAAACAAGATTGCGTTGATCTGTTTAACAATCACTGCCCATGTGAGCATCATGCCATAAATACATTATATTTAACTGCAAATAATACGTCATCGTATTTATGTTAAGGAGTATTTAGATTGGGGGGGTGAAAAGTAACCGGATCCGGGTAAGAACGGTTATCCGCAAGAGAGTTGCAGGCTACCATCAGGGCAATGTTTTATCACAAAAATAATTAATGAAGGAGAGTTTAATTCAATGGCATTAGGAGAACAAGTATACGGCTTCTTTATTCCCACTGTAACCTTAATGGGTATTGGCTCATCCAAGCAGATTGGCGAGCAGGTAAAAGTTCTGGGTGGGAGTAACGTACTGATTATCACAGATAAGGGCATCTCTGCCATGGGCATGGCCGATCAGGTCAAGACCCAGGTTGAAGAGGCCGGCGCCAGGGCCCTGATTTTTGATGGCGCAGAGCCGAACCCTACAGACATTAACGTTCACGACGGCCTGAAAGTTTACCGGGACAATAATTGCGACATGATCATTTCCCTGGGCGGCGGCAGCTCCCATGACTGCGCCAAGGGCGTGGGCATTGTGGCCACCAACGGCGGCAACATCCGGGAATATGAGGGTATAAACAAGTCCACCAAGCCGATGCCTCCCTTTATTGCCGTGAACACCACCGCCGGTACCGCCAGCGAAATGACCCGCTTTTGCATTATTACCGACACCGACCGCAAGGTAAAAATGGCTATTGTGGACTGGCGGGTAACCCCCAATGTGGCCATCAACGACCCCCTGTTAATGGCTGGCATGCCCCCGGCCCTGACCGCCGCCACCGGCATGGATGCCCTGACCCATGCCGTTGAGGCCTATGTTTCCACCATTGCCACCCCGGTTACCGATGCCTGCGCCCTGATGGCCATCAAGTTGATTTCGGAAAACCTGCGCAGCGCCGTGGCCAACGGTCAAAACATGGAGGCCCGAGATAAGATGGCTTATGCCGAGTACCTGGCCGGAATGGCCTTCAATAACGCCAGCCTGGGTCACGTTCACGCTATGGCCCACCAATTGGGCGGCTTCTACAATCTGCCTCACGGCGTGTGCAACGCTATCCTGCTACCCCATGTGGAGCGGTTCAATATGCTCTCCAACATACAGCGCTTTGTTGACATAGCTGTGGCCATGGGCGAGAATGTTACCGGCCTGTCCACCAGGGATGCGGCTGAAAAGGCCATTGCGGCCATTCAAAAGCTCTCGGCGGATGTCGGCATTCCCTCCGGGCTTACCGAGCTGGGCGTGAAGGAAGAGGATCTGGAAATTATGGCCGGCAATGCCATGAAGGATGCCTGCAGCTTCACTAACCCGCGCTGCGCAAATCTGCAAGATGTAATCAATATTTACATGGCTGCCATGTAATTCATATATCCTCCTCTCGACTGTAGGGGCCTCCCCGGGGGGCCCTTTTTTAATGCGCCGGGTTTACTCTGCTCAAAATATTTCGGCGTCTGTGTGACAGAAAGCGCAGTATTCTGGGCGCCATGTCCGAATGGGATGTATTCGACGCCGTGCGGGAGATCTATCCTGACGCCCAATACCATGATCTGGCCCGGACCATTGTGGTTCGCCGGGGGGCAACCTGAATGAAATGCTGGATCTGAATTAAGTTTCGAATAAAAATACTGTTCACTTTTGGCACAACTGCACCGTTTTTGAGCAGGCCCTGTATTAAGTTAGTACAATCTTGTAACGCCAGCGGGTAGTATATTTGGCCTTTTGGCCGGTATTCCGCACGGCATATTGCACTTTTAGAAAAATATACCTGCCATATTTATGACCGGGGCGGAGGAAAAGTATCAAAAGCGCGCACAGAGGGATCTGAATAAGCGCGCGTTTTTTATTGTATAGGAAAGTATACTGCCAGGCGTGGTCGAGGAGTTGGTGCCTGGAGCGAACGTAGGAGGCCCATGCAAAGAGCGGGTGAGGCGGAGGATAAGCGACGAATCTGTTTGAGGCCCGAAGGGCCGAGTTATGCAGCCGCCCGGAGCCGAACGAGCTCGTCCATTTATGAGGCCGACTCAGTGAGCGGAAGGTACCAACACTCGACTTTTTCATTTGAGAGGATTTTAAACGAATTTAGCGAATGGTATATTAGTTGCATAACGATAAAAGATAGTATTATTAATCAATTTAAAATCTTAAAACAAAGGGGGAAATTTTTTGTGGATAAGTTTATGCGGGTTAATATGACAACCAAGGAAATTAGTGTTGAACCCGTGCCTGACAAGTATGCCCCTCTGGGCGGCAGGGCCCTTACCTCCCAGTTTGTACTGGATGAAGTGGAGCCCACCTGTGAACCCCTGGGACCGTTCAACAAGCTTATTTTTGCCCCGGGTCTGCTTTCCGGCACCAACGCCCCTTCTTCCGGCCGTATTTCTGTAGGCGCCAAGAGTCCCCTGACCGGCACCATCAAGGAATCCAACGCCGGTGGCGTGGCCTCCCAAAAGATTGCCAATCTTGGGTATAAGGCCATTGTTATCGAGGGTCAGCCGGCCAAAGGTGAGTTTTATATCTTAAAAATTACCCCGGATGGCGCTGAGCTTCTGCCTGCCGGCGATGTTGCCGGCAAGGGCGGCTATGAGACCGTTAACATGCTCAAGGAAAAGTTCGGCCCCAAGGCAGGCGTTATTTTCACCGGTCCGGCCGGCGAAATGCTGATGGCCGGCGCGGGTATCGGAATCAATGATCCTGAGGGCAATGCCTCCCGCTATGCCGGGCGCGGCGGCCTGGGCGCGGTTATGGGCGCCAAGGGCCTGAAGGCGATTGTTATTGACGCCCCGAAAACTTTTGATGTGCCTGTGGCGGACAAGGAGCGCTTCCGGGCCGCGGCCAAGAAGTTTGCCGATATCTTGCTGGGTCACCCGGTTACCGGCCAGGGACTGCCCGCTTACGGCACCAACGTTCTAATGAACATTATCAATGAGGCCGGCACTCTGCCCACCAGGAACTTCTCCTCGGGCCGCTTTGAGCAGGCCAATGAAGTGGGCGGCGAGAAACTGGCCGAGGCTTGCAATGCCCGCGGCGGCAAGGCAACCCACGCCTGCCACCCCGGTTGTGTGATGCGCTGCTCCAATATCTTCGTCCTGCCCGACGGCCGGCACATGGGCTCCCTGGAGTATGAGACAGCCTGGGGATTTGGGCCCAACCTTGAGATCAGCAGCCTTGATGACGTAGGTATGATGAACTATATTTGTAATGACGTAGGCCTGGACACCATTGAGGCCGGCGTTACCCTGGGCGTGCTCATGGAAGCCGGGGCCATCCCCTTTGGCGACGGCAAGGCCGCCATTGCCGCCCTGGAAGAAGTGGGCAAGGGAACTCTATTTGGCCGCATTGTCGGCAGCGGCGCCACCTTTGCCGGTAAAGTGTACGGTGTTACCCGCATTCCGGCCGTCAAGGGCCAGGGCATTCCGGCCTATGACCCGCGGTCCTGCAGGGGTAACGGCGTAACTTACGCCACCAGCACCCAGGGGGCCGACCACACTGCCGGTTACGCGGTGACCGCCAATATCCTCAAGGTGGGCGGCTTTGTCGACCCCCTGAAAGATGAGGGCCAGGTAGTGCTTTCCCGCAATCTGCAAATTGCCACCGCCGCTGTGGACAGCACCGGCCTGTGCCTGTTTGTTGCCTTTGCCGTTTTGGATAACCCCGAAGGTCTGCCCGCTGTTGTGGAAATGCTGAACGCCATGTACGGGCTGAGCCTCACCGGGGATGATGTGGTTGCCCTGGGCCAGAGCATTCTTAAGAATGAGCTGGAATTCAACCGGCGGGCCGGCTTTACCAAAGCCCACGACCGTCTGCCCGAATTCTTCTATACCGAGGAGCTGGCGCCGCACAATACCAAGTTTGCTCTGAAGGAAGAAATGGACGAGCTGGTGAACTTCTAATATCCATGCCTGAATACAAAATGGGCAGTGGGGCGGCCCGGCCGGCCCACTGCCGGCAAAACGGGAGGTGGTGTTTTTTGCAGGTTGAAGTAAGGGTTTTTTGCGGCCTGGAAAAATGTATCCCCGGTGCCAGGTTCGGCCAGCCCCTGACAGTGGAAATGCCTGATGGTACCACCGGCTATGGACTTTTGGAAATATTGAACATTCCCCGGGAAAATGCTTTCTCCCTGCTGGTCAACGGGGCGCATCAGGATTTTAACGAGGTCCTGGCCGAAGGGGACCGGGTTTCGATTTTCCCGCCGGTGGGCGGGGGTTGACCCGCCATGGCTGTCAGGAAGCGGGAAGGCGGCCCGGAGCAAGTTGTTACGGGGGGCGTTGATAACACGGGCGGGGGCAGGGCGGAAAATTCCCCGGGCCGGGCCTGGGATCCCGGCGCAGTTGGTTTTTCCGTGGGTTTTAAGATCTGGCTGGATAAGAACGGGGTAATTATTGGCGATGGTATTTTTAAATTATTAATCAACATCAAGGTTACAGGCTCCATATCCCGGGCCTCCAGGGAGATGGGTATGTCCTACCGGGCGGCCTGGGGCAAAATCAAAACTGCCGAGGCCCACGGGGGCATAAAATTAATCAGCACCCAGGTGGGTGGTGAAATGGGCGGCGGAGCTGTGCTGACGCCGGAAGGCGAGGAACTTGTCCAAAAGTACGGCCTGCTCCGGCAAGAAGTGAACCGGGCGGTGCAGAATATTTTTGAACAGATTTTCAGGGGCCATGCAGGCTCTTAAAAAATATAGGCGCTGTATTCAGTAAAACATAGCGAGTGGGTAAATGCCGACAAAGAGGGTGAAGTTATGCAGGATACCTATCGGCGTGAGGTTAACTATCTGCGGGTTTCGGTAACTGACCGATGTAATTTGCGCTGCGTTTACTGTATGCCGGCGGAAGGAGTCGCGTCGGTGGATCATGATGAGGTGCTGAGCTTTGAGGAAATAATAACGGTAATCCGGGCCGCCGCCTCCCTGGGGGTTAAAAAGGTGCGCCTGACCGGCGGAGAGCCGTTGGTGCGCCGGGGTATAACCAGTCTGGTGCGGCAGATTTCTTCTGTGTCCGGCATAGATGACATTGCCCTGACCACCAACGGCCTGTTGCTGTCCCCCCTGGTGGAGGGGCTTAAGGAAGCCGGCCTCAAGCGGGTGAATATCAGCCTGGATACTCTGCGGGCCGGCCGCTACCGGGAGATGACCAGGGTGGGTGACCTGGACGGGGCGTGGGCGGGCATACGCGCCGCCCTGGAGGCGGGGCTTGGTCCGGTAAAGCTGAATACGGTGGTAATAAGGGGTTTCAATGATGATGAGGTGACCGCCCTGGCCAGGTTAACTCTAAATCTGCCGCTGCACCTGCGCTTTATTGAGTTAATGCCCATCGGCCCCACAGGTCAATGGGCCGGCGGCAAATTTGTCCCGGCCGGGGAAATAGCCGGTGCTGTTTCCGCCCGCCTGGGTCCCCTGGAGCCGGCCAAGGAGCCCCCCGGGGGTGGTCCGGCCAAGTACTACCGCCTGAAGGATGCCGCCGGGACCATTGGCTTTATCACCTCAATGAGCGACCACTTCTGCGGGCAATGCAACCGCCTGCGCCTCACTTCCGGCGGCGGGCTGCGCCCCTGCCTGTACGACCGGCAGGAAATTGACCTTAAGACACCGCTGCGGGGCGGGGCCGGCATTAAGGAAATTGCCCGGCTGATGGAGGACGCCGTGGTCATGAAGCCCGACCGGCACCACCTGGCCAGGGGTTGGCAGGATAAAAACAGGGCCATGTCGCAAATCGGGGGCTGATTAGTTCATATTATGAGCAAATGTATTTTCAGGATAGAAAGAGGAGTTCTAATGGGGATAATCAAGGCAGTGTGCACCAGCCCCAAGAAGGGGATGCGCAAAAAAGACGTTGGTGCAGGTGTGCTGGTGGAGGAGCACGGCCTGGAGGGCGATGCCCATGCCGGTCCGTGGCACCGGCAGGTAAGCCTGCTGGCTCTGGAGAGCATAGACAAAATGCGGGCCATGGGCCTGAAGGTGGGGCCCGGCGATTTTGCCGAAAACCTGACCACCGAGGGCATCGACTTGGTTGCCCTGCCCCTGGGCACACTCCTGAAAATCGGCCCGGCGGCCATGGGGGAGGTAACCCAGATCGGCAAGGAGTGCCACACCCGCTGCGCCATTTACCACCAGGCCGGTGACTGTGTTATGCCCCGGGAAGGAATTTTTATCAAGGTAATCCAGGGCGGGCAGGTAAAGGTAAACGACATGATTGAGGTTCTGCCGCAAGGTTAGCGGCGTTGAAAGGAGACAATCATGGGAGATATTCCGGCGAGGTTTATGTGATGAACGGAATACAGGATTTGACCAAAGAGCGGCTAAACCGTTACCGGCGCAACATTTTACTAAATGGTGTAGGTGAGGCCGGGCAAAGGAAACTGCTGAGCTCGTCGGTGCTGCTGGTGGGGGCCGGGGGTCTGGGTTCCCCGGCCGCCTTCTACCTGGCCGCCGCCGGCACAGGCCGAATTGGTTTGGTGGATGGGGACATGGTGGATGTTTCCAATCTGCAGCGGCAAATTCTACATGCCACTCCTGATGTGGGCAGGGCCAAAGTTGTGTCGGCCCGGGATAAATTGACCGCCCTGAACCCGGAAATCAGCATCGAGGCCCATGCTGAAGTCTTTAGCGGGGCAAATGCCGCCGGCCTAATCCAGAGCTATGATTTTATAATTGACTGCACGGATAATTTTCAGGCCCGCTACTACCTTAACAAGGCTTGTGTAGATTTAAAGAAGCCCTTCGTTTACGGGGGCGTGCTGGCCTGGGCCGGCCAGTTGTTCACAGTATTGCCCGGCGCCGGGCCCTGCTTTCGCTGTATCTTTCGGCAGGAGCCGCCGCCCGGTGCGCCCGGTGCCTCGGTGGTGGGCATCCTGGGGGCGGTGGCCGGCGTCATCGGGGTGCTTCAGGCTGCGGAGGCGGTTAAGTACCTGTTGGGGGTGGGTGATCTGCTGGTGGGGCGCATGCTCACTTATGACGCCCTGGGTGCCGCCTTTTTCGAGGTGCCCCTGCGCCGGGACAATAACTGCCCGGACTGTGGCGGTGTACTCTAAGATAATATGGTGATGTTTGGGCGGCGGATGCTATCCATTACATAGGGTATTACATGGATATGAAATTTGTTGCAACTAACTAACACCCAGTGTAATATTGATCGTCTTCCTTTCGCCGCTTCGCTGTGCTCCGGGGACGCTCGAACCGTTCCCGCGGCTTCGCTTACTCTTAAAATAACGCTGTAGTGCAAAACATAACGTGGAGGAAATTTTATGGGCAAAATCGAGGTCAGGGGCTTCGGTGACATCAAGAAGCTGTTCGATGAAAGGGGATTATCCTTTCCCGTACAGTGTGAGCTGACTGAGGAGTGCAGTGCGTCAGACCTGGCTGTCAGGCTGGCGGTGCCTTTAGAAAAGATCGAGATAATTTTTATCAACGGCAGGGTTCAGAGTCTGGATCACCCGGTTAAGGCAGGAGACCGGGTTGCCTTTGTCCCCCCTGGAACCCCGGGGCCCTACCGGGTTATCCTGGGCTTTGTGCAGAAAAAAAATCCCGGCTGTTAAATTATTTGCCTGAGCGGTCCATGTAACTGGACCGTTTTTTTGTTGTTTAGAGGACAGGCAACTTTTTGCAAGGCGAAAATAGTAGCCTGTCCCTTTTTTTGTTTTTTGCCGTTAAAGAAATTAGATGACTAAAAAACAGTAGTTTCCGCCCCGGCGGTCTTGTTGAAGCGCTCCGGCGAAAGGGAAGCAATCCCTTCAATGTTGCAGGTTTCCTCCAGGAGTAACTGGGAGGTGATCTGCCCGATGGCCGGGGCGTGCATGAATCCGGTGCCGCCGAACCCGCCCGCCAGAAAAAACCCCTTAAGTCCGGACGGCCCGAGAACGCCCCGGTAATCAGGAGTCATGCTGCGGATGCCCACATAGGCCTTGCGAAGGCGGGCCTCCTGAAGGCAGGGAATCCTTGCCGTGGCCTTTTCTATGAAATCATCCAGTTGGTTCCAGTCGACGTTGGTGTCCCGGCCCGGGGAGGTGGCGCCATCGGTGCCGCCCAGCAGGAGGGTACCGTTCTTTTCCGCGTGGATGTAAAAGCCGGTGTCCAGATCCACCACCAGGGGAATGGCGGCTGGCAGCTGCGCCATGGGTTCGCACACATAAACCTGCCGCCGGTAAGGCAGGGCGGGGATGCTTAGCCCGGCCAGGGAGGATACCCTGTTAAAGTCAGGCCCGGCGGCGTTGATTATGGCGGCGGCCTGCCACTCACCTCCGGTGGCGGTTAGCCCCAGGGCCTCCCTTCCGCTGGTCAGGATGCCGGTTACAGCCTCATTGCAGCGGACCTCCACACCCCTTTTTCTGGCTTGCTGCAGGTAGCCTTGTATTACGCCGTAGGGGTCGGCATACCCGTCCAGAGGGCAATAGGTGGCCCCCTTCAGGTCGCCGGTATGTAAAAAGGGGTAATCCCTGGTCAGGTGTTCCGGTGTAAGGAAAGAGGCCGGTATACCCATTTCCTTCATTACAGACAGCATAGCATGGAACTCTGCCAGGCGATCCCCCCTGGCCGTGGTAAACAAATATCCCCGCTGGCGCAAATAGATGGGGTAATCCATTTGTGAGTTGAAGTTCCGGAAATGCTCCAGGCTGATGACGGTCATTTGAATGTTTACCCGGCTGGAGAACTGGTGCCGGATGCCCCCGGTACACTGGGCTGTGGATCCCATCCCCGGGAATTTCTCTTTTTCAAAAACAATAATTTTGAGCCCCTTCCCGGCAGCCGCCAGGTGATAGGCAATGCTGAGTCCGATAACCCCGGCCCCGATGATTAAGATATCTGCTTTTTTCACCTGCTATCACCCCTGTGGTGAATACTATTCACCATAGGGCCATGACTTCCCTGCCTGAACAATTTTAACCCGCCGGGGAAAGGGATTAGGCGGCAAGTGACGAATAAATACAATTTACAGCTTCCAGGGGACCCCGCTGCTTTGTCTGCTGGCCCACTCCAATGACCCGGCAGCCACACAGCAATTTCAGGAGAAATTGGTAGCCCGCCTTAACCTGACTGAGATTATTGTGTGCGAGCTTGGACCGGTGGTGGGCGCCCACGGTGGACCGGGTATTGTTGGCTTGGCCCTGTGGTCCCGGGGGGATTAAGGATGTCCCGGATTTAAAAACGGGTAAAGTTTGCAAAACTTTCTCCGGGTAAAAAGCAGGATTATAAGGCTTAACGAGGAATAAATAAATTTTAAAAATAATGCGATTCAGTTAAGTCAAAATTATATTCTAGCCATACATTATTGATAGAGATAAATAACCCGCCCGGGGATATACGTCTAGTGAGATTGCTGGTAAGCAGGCACTTGGACTTCACTAGAAGGGGTTGAAGGAGATGGCCTTTCGCAAGGATGAAATGATTGACGAGATTAATGTCAAGGCAGGCGTATTGGACTGGTATACTAAAAATAAAAAACTCCTTGATAAAAGTGAGCCGGAAGTGGTTATAATCGACAAGACCGTGGAGGACACTTATTTCAATCTGGTCAGAAATGCTCAATTCCAACTGGTGTTTCGGCACAAGTGTCCGAAGTTTAACCGTATGGCCGTGGCTGACATTGAAAAAGTGGATTATTTCGACGGCATCAGGATCGGTTTGTTTTGGGGTCCTGAAGAAACCAAGCTTAAGGTCGGCGACACCACCCTGGAGCAAAATTACTTTATTGTCAAGGCCCAGGAGATTGGCAAGTAGTTGTTATCCATATAACTTCACATTAATGTTTACAGGCGGTACAGTTACCGTCTTTTAATTTGCCCGGGTCACCCAGGATTAATCAGCTTCCAGGCCCAGGTCCTTGAGCTTGGCCCCGGTGGGGGCGCCGGTCTCCGGGTTCCAGCCCCGGGCTTCGTAGTACCTGGTCAAGCACCGCTTAACCCCTTTCCGGTCAAGGGTGCGCCCCCGGGCCGGCCCGCTGCCGACGCCCTCGTCGTAAAAGCGGGGCGGGTAGTCACTGTCTGCAGGCTGCTCGCCGTGCTTGATATTAAATAGCTTCTGAACATTCCAGATTCTTTCGCCGCAGCGTAATATTTGCTCCGGGGTCAAGTCCAGACCCGTAAGGGCTGAGTACAGGCGGGACAGCAGGGTTGGCCCCACCGTGTGCAGCACCGGGGGCCTGATGCACATACCGGTGGCATTGTACAGGGAGATCAAATCCTCGGACCATTTAGCCATTCGGGCTATATCCACATCACCGGCGGGCGTGCGAAAGATTTCTTTTTTCAATTCTTCGGGCATGTCCAGGTTTTTATACATTTCTTCGGGAAACTCAAATTTCTCGGTCAGGTAGGGTTCCGGGTTGTCATTAAAGCGCAGGTTTTCTACGGGATTCCTGGTTCTTAAGTGATCTCCGCCCCGGACATTGGTGATATAGCCCAGGGTCCAGGTGGACCAGCGGCCCCGGGGATCCATCAGGAAGGGCTCCAGCCCCTTGACATGCACCGCATAGGGCCGGGCGCCCGGGATGCGCTCAGCCGCCCGGCTTACGCCCTCCGCCAGAATATCGCCAAGCCCCCGGCGTTTGGCCACCAGGTCCAGGAGCATGAAGGCAGCCTCTTCGTCACCCCAGGGCAGGTTGAAGCCAAGGTCTTCCTCACTAAGGATGTTGCGCTGGAAGAGTTCCATGGCAAAGGCCACCACAGCGGCCGCGGAAACCATGTCCAGGCCATAGCGCTGACACATCTCCCCGATTTTGGCCACCGCCGGGAGGTTGTCGATGTCACACCCGGCGCCAAAGCCAATGACCGGGGTTACCTCCATGTCTTTTATAGCCAGCCCCGCATAGGGTCCCTCCTTGACCTCAACCCAGTGGGCGCAGGCAATGGGACAGGCGACGCAGGCTATACCCCGGCTGCTGAATTTATGAACCAGTTTACGGCTGCGGGTTTCCGCCCAGCCGGGCAAGGCGCCGGCCTGAAAATTGCGGCCCGGCAGGATGCCGTGCTCCTGGTAGGGCAGAGTCACCAGCATGGTTCCAAAGCGGCTGAAGGGTCCGAAGAAGGGCGAGTTGAGGACAGCCTGCCGGGTATCCTCCACAGCCTTGACAAATTCTCTTTTCCGGGCAACCTTGACCGCGCCTCTGCCCCGCACGGAGATAGCTTTTAAGTTCTTGGAGCCCATAACCGCCCCCAGGCCGGTGCGGGCCCAGGCATTATAGTAGCCGTTTTCAATGCTGGCGTAGCGCACCAGGTTTTCCCCGGCCTGGCCAATGAGGGCCACGTCAATTTCTTCATCGTTGTGTTCCCGGCGCAGGGTTTTGATGGTGTCCCAGGCATCCAGGCCCCACAGGTGCGCGGCCGGCCTGATTTCAGCCCTGCCGTCCTCGATATGAATATACACCGGTTCCCTGGCCCGGCCCCGGACGATAATCCCGTCATAGCCGGCGCACTTTAGCTGGGTTCCCCAGTAGCATCCTGAATTGGATGTTCCAAACAGGCCGGTCAGGGGTGATTTGGCCGACGCCTCGGTACGGCTGGCGGTGGTAGCGCTGGTGCCCACCAGCACCCCCACGCTGAATACCAGGATATTTTCCGGGCCCAGGGGATCTGATCCGGCGGGCGCCTGGTCATACAGGATCCTGGCGTTAATCCCCACGCCGCTCAGATAATCCCGTCTCAGTTCTTCCTCCAATGGATAATCACCGATGGCGCCCGCTTCCAGGTTAATGTCAAGTATTTTGCCGGCATAGCCATGCATCCCAGTCACCTCGCTTTAAACGGGTTTTTCTGTTGTCGGATCCTCTGTCCGGATGATTTTGAGAGCGCCGGTGGGGCAGGCCCCGGCACATTTTTTACAGCCCAGGCAGGTGGAAGCAAAACATATCTCGAATATGCCGGAAAAGTCTTTTTTATTAATGCGTACATGAGCGTTTTGCAGCCTGAACTCATCATGATGGGTAATGGAGCAGGTTAAGGCACAGGTGGAGCAGCCGATGCATTTGGAGGGATTGACAACCATTTCCCTGGCCAAGCTTAACTAGCCTCCTCTCCGGTTTAACCTTGGTTTTTTTAGCATTGATGAACATTTCTTGCTTAAATCTTGAATCCCTGCAGGTATTAACCGGGAACGGGTTGTAATTTTCTCACGCAAGAATTATGATTAAGTAAGGGTTAAGTTGGGAATATGAATAATAGTAACACTTGGAAGGGGTTTGACATTTTGAAGCTCCCACAACTGCGCATTGGAAACTTGTTGCCCAAGTACCCGATTATTCAGGGCGGTATGGCGGTGCGGGTGTCCACCGCCCCACTGGCTGCGGCTGTGGCCTCGGCGGGCGGCATTGGCATCATCGGCGCCTCGGGGATGTCGGCTACGGAACTGCGGGAGGAGATAAGAAGCGCGCGCCGCTTGACCGCCGGTATTGTTGGTGTCAATATTATGTATGCCATAAAAAACTTTGCCGACATGGTTCGCACCTCCCTGGAGGAAAGGATTGATTTAATTATTTCCGGGGCTGGTTTTTCCAGGGACATATTCACCTGGGGCAAGGAGTCCGGCATTCCCATTGTGACCATCGTTTCGTCGGCCAAACTGGCTGCCATAGCGGAAAAATACGGCGCCTCGGCCGTTGTGGCGGAGGGAACGGAGGCCGGCGGTCACCTGGGGACGGATCAGCCCCTGGCTGAAATAATACCGGCCATTCGCAAGGCAATCAAGATACCTCTCATTGCGGCCGGAGGTATTGTCAATGGCAGCGACATAGCCCGGATACTGAAACTGGGGGCTGACGGGGTGCAAATGGCCACCCGCTTTGTGCTCAGCCGGGAGTGCACCGTGGCTGATTCTTTCAAGCAAATGTACCTTAACGCCAGGCAGGAAGATGTGATGATTGTTCGCAGCCCGGTGGGACTGCCCGGAAGGGCGTTGCGCAATCCTTTTGCCGAGGCTTTGATGGAGGGAGAGGGGGCGCCCAGGCCGGAGAAGTGTGTGGGCTGCCTGAAGAAATGCTCCAATGAATACTGCATCATCCAGGCGCTGGAGAATTCCCGCCTTGGTAATGTAAACCAGGGAATTGTATTTGTAGGGCAGAATGTACACAGAATAAAAGAAATACTACCTGTTCAGGAAATATTCAACCGCCTGGTCCGGGAGGTTGAGGAAGTAGAGGATGATGAGATTGGCCATCGTGAGCCCGCCTGACGGCGGGCTTTTTAGACAACGCTCAAAAGGAGGGAAGCTATCTTGGCATCAGAAAGAGCAAGATCAGGCCTGTACCCGTTTAATGGTTATTTTCCCCAGGTGGCGGAAAATGTATTTATCGCCCCCGGGGCTAGGATTGTGGGCCGGGTTGAGATTGCCCCCCTGTCCAGCATCTGGTACAACACGGTAGTCCGGGGGGATATTGATATTGTGCGTATCGGAACGGGAACAAATATACAGGACGGCTCGGTTCTTCATGAGGACGCAGGTTATCCCCTGCTAATTGGGGACTGGGTCACGGTAGGTCATAATGTTGTTTTGCACGGCTGCACCATCGGCAATGGCGCCTTTATCGGAATGGGTGCCGTAGTGCTGAGCGGCGCCGTGGTCGAACCGGGGGCTGTGGTGGGGGCCGGCGCCCTGGTGCTGCAGGGTCAGAAAGTCCCCGCGGGCAGCCTGGCCTTGGGTTCCCCTGCCAAGGTGATTAAAACCCTGGGCGAAGATGAAATAAAACAGTTCCAGGCCGCTGCTGATAAGTATAGTAAAAGGGCCATGATGTGCCTGGAGGCGGAGCACTGGAGTGAGCGGTGATAACGCCCCGTGCCTTAACATCGGTTTCACTTAAGGTATACATTCAGCTTAAAACACGGCCTGGAACCAGTTGCTGAGAATAGGTAGGCAAACAAAAACTGAATTAATGCCAGGAGTTTACGAGTAGTGGGTATTTTATAAGCCTGAGGCGCTGTCATATCTGGTTTCTTTTTCTCGAATACCTGTAACCTCTTTGTTATTGGCGTTTTTAGCAAGGGCATCTTCCTTAATCTGCAGGGCCGTTGCTTTATTGGCCAGGGTAAGGATGCCGGCCGGGCAGTTTGCAACGCAGGTGGAGCAGCGGATGCAGGCTTCACTGTCGAACTGGTTATTTTCTGAGAACTCCTGGTATGGGGCCAGTTGCATGGGGCAGACCCGGGAGCACTTGCCGCAGGCGCGGCAATCATCGGTGTTAGTCATAGTAATCTTTTCATCAGTTCGCTTGTTGGCCCGTAAAAGTTTACCCAGTTTATAGGTAAATGATTCAAAGGTGCTCATGGGGCAGAAACTGCACCAGGTCCGGGGGCTAATGGTCAGGGCTAAGGCGGAGCCCACAACGGTTACAATAAAGTAATTGAAAACAAAAGCGTAGCCCAGTTGGTCGAGAAAAGTAGCTGAGCCGAACTGTGCGAAGGCCTCAATCAACCGGCTAATTAAGGTGTACATAAACCAGGTTAAAACCAGGGCCGCCAAGAGCTTGTGTTTCATGAACAAGGGTATTTTGGTGAACTTGCTTACAGGCATGATAATGAAGTCAAACAGGCTGCCGTGGGGACAATAATTGCCGCACCAGTATTTACCCTTGAAAAAGCCCATGATCATCAAAGTTAGCATCAGGGGGATGATTAACAGGCCCAGTTTAGGGTACCAGAGTCCGCCAAAGGCAGCCAGCGGCACAAATAGCCAGGCGTATTTCCGTAATGGCGTAAATACCCGGTTAGTTTTAACATAAGATGTAGTCATGAAGAACACCTCTTTCCTTAATACTAGATACCCCCCAGGGGTATCACCTGAGATTATTATATTCGGAAAAAGACATTTTGTCAAAAGAATTTTTAAATTTATTTATATCAATATTGGCGCAGGATACGAAGTTCAAAGTTTGCAAGGCAGGCTGTATGTGTAAGCAAGTCATAAGGCTACCCTGGAGGGGATGCGCAGCCGGATATGTAGAATCTGCCCGAGGCAGATTCTACTATGGTGGAAATAGCCGGTGGCTATTTCCACCTGGTTACCATCTTACCGAAGGCCGGTGGCCTCACGACTATCCCATCGGCTGTGATGAAATGACCGCCCTGGGTCTGCCGGTCTGCGGTGTGATGCCGCCGGAAATTTACCAGTTAATGGATTTTTTCCCTCAGCCTTTACGCCGCCAGCCCTCAGTTGGCTATATTCCGGCGCCCCGCGAAAGGGAGAAGAAGAGCGAGTAATCTAAACAGTTTTAAGGGTTACCAGTTAGTTTTCTGCCGGTGCCAATTCCGGAAGATCTCGCCTGCCCCGGCGCAGGGCCTTGTCAATTTCCACCGCTGCCACAACCGTCAGGGCTGTAGGCAGGATAACTGCCCAGTCCAGCAAGTTAAGGGCCGTGGTTCTAAATATGAACTGCAGTGGCGGCAAGTAAATAATGGCCAGCTGGGCCATAGTTGAGGCAATTATGCTGTAAAACAGGAACGGGTTGGACATGATATTCATTTGAAAAATTGACTGGGTTTCGGAGCGGGAATTGAAAACGTTAAACAGCTGGTAAAGCACCATGGTGGTTAAGGCTACTGTTCTGGCCTTATTAATATCGGCGCCCATGTTCAGCTGCCAGACAAAGGTGGCCAGAGTCCCGGCCGCCAGTACAACTCCAATAACCAGCAGGCGCTCAATCATCAGCCGGGAGATGACCGGCTCATCAGGGTGGCGGGGCGGCTGATCCACAATCCCCTTTTCCCCGGGCTCAAAGCCCAGGGAAATATCCTGCAGGCCGTTGGTTACCAGGTTCATCCACAGGATCTGAGCCGGCAGCAGGGGCAGGGGCAGAAATAAAATCAGGGTGGCCAGGATCAGGATTATCTGCCCCAGACCGGTGGACAGCAGGAACAAAGTAACTTTGCGGATATTGGCAAATACAACCCGCCCCTCTTTAACGGCCTCAAAAATGCTGGCAAAGTTATCATTGGTAATAACCATGGCCGAGGTCTCCTTGGCGGCATCGGTGCCGGTGCGTCCCATGGCGACACCTATATGGGCCGCCTTTAAGGCCGGGGTATCGTTAACCCCGTCTCCGGTTACTGCTACAACCTCACCCCGGCGGATTAGCTGCTGGACAATGCGCAGTTTTTGCAAAGGGGCAACCCGGGAAAACACATTCGCTTTGCCCACCTGCTCAAACAGCTCTTCGTCAGACATCATCTCAAGTTCCTTGCCGGTGATTACCGGCGTCCTTTCATTATCGATAATGCCTAGCTGCCTGGCAATAGCCACGGCGGTTATATGGTGGTCGCCAGTTACCATGATTACCCGGACGCCCGCTTTTTTAGCCTGCTTAACTGCTGCAAAGGCCTCTTCCCTGGGCGGGTCCACCATTCCTTGCAGGCCGATAAAGGTCAGGTCGTTTTCCAGCATCTCCGGCTCCAGGCTGGCATGGGCGCCTGGGAGCCGGGCATAGGCCATAGCCAGCACCCGCAGGCCGTCCCGGCCCATGTTCTGATAGGCTTCCAGTAGTGCATCATGGTTTAATTCCACGCTTTCCCCCTGATCATCCATGGCCTTATTGCACATGCCAATGACACGGTCGGGAGCTCCTTTAACAAAAACAATGATGCCGTCTTTTACGATGTCCTTATGCATGGTGGCCATGTACAGGCGGTCTGACTCAAAAGGTATTTCATCAATTTTGGGAAAGTGTCCTGACTCCAGGTCTTCACGTAAGCCGCCCTTCAGGGCGGACACAATCAGGGAAACCTCCGTGGGGTCACCCTGGGGTTTGTATTTACCGCTCTCAGGGTTAAGCTCCAGGCTGGATTCGTTGGCCAGCATGCCGGCCCGCAGGCACATCTGCAGGGCAATGTCTTGGCCCGGTTCATTTTTATTGCCTGATTTCGGCACTATTTCACCGGTGGGGGTGAAGCCGGCGCCGGTAACTTGGTACTCCCGGTAACCGGTGAATATTTTTTGCACTGTCATTTCATTTTTAGTCAGGGTTCCGGTTTTGTCTGAAGCTATGACTGTGGTACTGCCCAGGGTTTCCACCGCCGGCAGCCTGCGGACGATGGCGCTTCTGACAGCCATGCGCTTAACGCCCACGGCCAGGGTGATGGTGACCACAATGGGCAAGCCCTCGGGAATGGCGCCCACGGCCAGGGCTATCCCGGTCAAAAGCATATGCACAAAAGAACGGCCCAGCAATATGCCCAGGAAAACTGCAAATACTGATACGCCCAAAATGGCTACCCCTATTTTCCGGCTCATTTTGGCCAGTTGAACCTGTAGCGGTGTGGGTGCCGACTCCAGGGCCGCCACCTCTTCTGAAATTCGGCCCAACTGTGTTTCCCGCCCGGTGGCCACAACTATGCCCTTGCCCCGGCCGGACAGTACCAGGGTGCCCATGAAAGCGGTGTTCCGGGCCTCGCCCAGAGCCGGGCTGTCGGTTTGCAGCGGCATGTTATCCTTGCGCACCCCCAGGGATTCTCCAGTCAGGGCTGACTCGTTGATTTCCAGGCGGGTTGTTTCAAACAATCTCAGGTCAGCCGGCACCTTGGCGCCCGAGGCGAGCAAAACAATGTCCCCCGGTACCAGGTCCTGGCTGTCCACTTCCACTGTTCTATTGCCCCGGACCACCGTTGCCCGGGGGGCTGCCATGGAGATCAGGGCGCTAATGGCCTTTTCAGCCTTGTACTCTTGAGAAAACCCTATTATGGCGTTAAGAAATACAACCGCCATAATAACGTAAGTATCAATCCAGTGACCCAAAAGGGCTGTAAAAACCGCCGCGATAATCAGGATATAGATCAGGGGATCGGTAAACTGGTGGATTATAGTGGCTAAGATGTCAAACTCTTTTCCAGTTTTGAAGGAGTTGGGCCCGTATTTCTCCAGCCTGCTCCGGGCCTCCTCCGGGGCAAGGCCGCCGGGGCCGGTGGCTAATTCCTCAAATGCCTCAGCGACTTCTTTGCGGTAATACAACTTTCGATCACTCCTGTCAGGGCACGATTTTTGTTATTATGTCCAACTATAAGATGTTCTTGCATGGGGTTAATTATTACTATCTCCTGGCTATTGTTAGAGGCATAATCCTTGCGATGGAGTCGTTGACTGGGGACAAATAACCGTGATAAAATGTTATGTACTGATTATTTACCTGATTAACCCATGTAGGGGGAAGGGCCATGTATGGTAATACTGCCCGGGTTGGCGGTACAGCCGGGGAGACAGTTTTCTCGGTTATAAAAAACTATATTGAGGTGACCAAGCCCCGCTCGGTTTTTCTTCTTGTTTTCACTGCCGCGGGGGCAATGCTGCTGGCCGCGGGCGCCGGGCGCATCGAGCCTCAGTTTTGGATGAAGGCAGTGCTGGCTATAACTCTGGCCTGTTCCGGCGTGAACGCGGTTAGCTGTTACGTTGACCGGGACCTGGATGCTATTATGGAGCGAACCCGTAACAGGCCTATTCCTTCAGGCCGCATTAACCCGGCTTATAAAGCTTTGGTGTGGGGTCTGGTTCAATTTGGCGCAGCTCTGTACCTGGCCTGGACATTGAATCTGGCCGCCTTTCTGTGCATTTTGCTGGGCATGCTGGGCTATGTCGGCATTTATAATATCTGGCTCAAGCGCAAAAGCACTTGGAACATCATCCTGGGCGGTTTCAGCGGCGGCCTGCCGGTTCTTTTTGGCTGGGCGGCGGTAACCGGGCGCATTGATTTAGTACCCGTGCTCATTGCCCTGCTGGTGGTTTTATGGATTCCCAATCATATCTGGAATCTGGCCATTTTCTTTAAGGAAGATTACCGGCGGGTGGGGGTGCCCATGCTGCCGGTGGTGTGTGACACCGACAAAACACTGTTGTACATTCTGGTTACGGTGATTATGATGTATGGCATATCCCTGGCCGTTTATTACTATGCCGGTCTGGGCATGATTTACTTGGTTACTGCAATTGTAAGCGGGGCGGCAATTTTGGCCGGCAACCTTTACCTGTACTTTAAGCCCGGGGCCCGCAGGGCTTGGTGGCTGTACAAGCTTTCCAGCCCATATTTGTTTATTTTGTTTCTGGGACTGATAGTTGATCACTGGGTGTATATACTAAGGGGTTAAAATCAGTGACAAGGGGGGATTCAATTGGGGTAGTCTTTAGTGAAGAGCCGTTTGTGAGCGAGTTGGAAAAGATGTTAATCAGGGAAGCAGGTTCCACTGTTCACTACCCCAAGGGTCACGTTATATTTGCAGCCGGTGATATTTCCGACAGGATTTACCTTATAGAGAGCGGTTGGGTTAAAATTTATCGCCTTTCAGCTGATGGAAGGCGGGTGACCGTGGGTAGTATTAGGAGTCCCGGGGAGCTTATGGGCCTGGCGGAAACCCTTTGGGGCGGGGAGAGGACCTGTTTTGCCGGGGCAATAAACAACGTGTCTCTGGTGGTGGTGCGGAAGAACAAGTTTGAAGAGCTGCTTGCCCAGCACCCCTTTATGGCTATTAAAGTAGCAAAACTACTGGGAGCTAGAATGAGGGAGGCCGAGGCCATTATCCATGAGATGGTTTGCTGGCAGGCGCCGGGCCGGTTAGCGCTAATGCTGATGAAAATGGGAGAGCGGTGTGGGATTCAAACTAAGGGCGGTATCAGGTTAAATCTCCAACTGACCCATGAAGAAATTGCCAACATGGTGGGCACCTCTAGACAAACGGTAACCCAGCTCCTGAATACCTTTAAGCAGGAAAGGAGTATTGTAACCGAGGGCAGGGAGATTAAAATCGTAGACCCGGATAAACTGTCCAAGTGGGTTGTTTAACAGCATCAACTAATAATTTTCGTCGCAAAAAGCTATTACGGTTTCGCTGAAGCCGTAATAGCTTTTTATTGTTTTAATAGAACCTCAATCTTTGATTCGACAACTTCGTGCCATACTTCAAGGTGACTTGCATGTTCTACTTTTTGTGGAAAATTGAAAATTGAACTATGCTCTTGCAGTTGGGGCATAATTATTGCACAATAATGTTACAGAAGGAGTTGACGGTTATGCCGCAAATTATTCCCCTTATGCCGCTGCCTACAATGAGAATATCGTAGTTCATACCCTATCCCTTCCTGACAGGTCCAAGTTTTTTCAGCAACTCCGAGAATTCCTTCATATGGTTTGATTTTTGGTGAAAAATCCTTGTTTTCTCTCGCTTGCCCGGCCATGCCAAGATTCTGTTTGCTTAGGATTGCGCAAGAATCATTAGAGGATTTAGAAGGTTTTAATCGAATAAAGCATTGCTAATGAAAATGAAATATAGGAGAGGCAATTATGAGAGTATTATATTATGATTGTTTTTGCGGAATTAGTGGAGATATGAATTTAGGAGCTTTGATCGACTTGGGTGTGGACAAGGATTATTTATTAAGGGAACTCTCAAAACTTAAATTAGAATATGAGATAAAAATTAAAAAAGATATCAAAAGAGGTATAAGCGGTACCAGGGTTAATGTCTTTTGTGAGAGTAATCATCATAATGATGTAATTGGTCGTTATAGTCATCGAAACTTAACAGACATTGAAAATATAATAAATACCAGTAGCTTAAATAGTTTGATTAAGAAAAAAAGTCTGGATATGTTTATTAGAATAGCTGAAGCAGAAGCAAAGGTCCACGGGAAATCATTATATGAAGTGCATTTTCACGAAGTTGGAGCTATCGACTCTATTATAGATATTGTTGGAGCAGCCATTTGCTTGGATTATTTAAAGGCGGATAAGATTATAGCCTCTTCTGTTCAGATGGGAGGCGGCTTTGTAAAGTGTGCCCATGGCATCATACCAATTCCTGCTCCGGCAACGGTTGAAATATTACATGGCGCTCCCATCAAGATTGGTCTGGTACCCTGTGAAACTACTACACCTACCGGGGCAGCTATCTTAGCAGCCAATGCAGATATGTTTACCGATAAAATAGATTTTACAGTAGAAAAGATTGGCTATGGAATTGGTCATAGAGATCTGGAAATTCCCAATGTTTTAAGGGTTTATTTGGGTAAAGACGGCAAGGAAAGAAGTGAAGACGGGGAAGAAAGAGCAGACCAATATATACTGGAAACCAATATAGATGACATGAATCCGGAGATTTACAGCTATATTGAAGAAAAACTGTTTGAAAAAGGTGCTTTGGATGTGTTTAAGACAGCCATCTGGATGAAAAAGAGCAGGCCGGCAATTAAATTAAGTATATTGTTCAAGGAAAAGCAGGAGAGAGATATGCTGGACGTTATTTTCAGGGAAACCACTGCACTGGGTGTTAGAAAATATAAGGTGGAAAAAATTATGCTCCAGCGAGATTTTATGCAAGTAAAGACCCAGTACGGAGATGTAACTGTCAAAAACTCTTATTATCAAGGAATGCTGGTTAAATATAAGCCGGAATATGAGGATTGCAAAAGCATAGCCAGGGAAAAGAACATACCTCTTGCCAAGGTATACAGAGAAGTTTGCAAAAGGATAGAGGAGAATGAAGAATGAGCAGCAATGAAAAATACATCGTTTTACTCAGCTATCTACAGAAGTTGGAAAAGGTTGTTTTGGCTTTTTCCGGCGGGGTAGACAGTACTTTTTTACTTAAGGCAGCCAAGGAAGCCCTGGGAGATAACCTGAAAGCTGTAACTATACGTTCATCCTATATTCCGAAATGGGAAATAGAAGAAGCAATACAATTGGTTAAGGAGTTGGGTGTAGTCCATGAAATAATTGATGCGCCCATTATTGATGAAATCAGAAATAATCCGGAAAACAGATGTTATTTGTGTAAAACGGCAGTATTCAGTATGATCAAGTCTGTCGCTTTAAGTCAAGGTTATCATTATGTCATTGATGGAACCAATTTTGATGATACAGGTGACTATAGGCCGGGTATGAAGGCCTTGCGGGAACTCGATGTAAAAAGTCCTCTATTAGAATGTCAACTGACCAAGCAAGAAATAAGAAACTTATCAAGGGAGTTGGGACTTAGCACTTGGGATAAGCCCCCTTATGCCTGCCTTTTAACCAGGATACCCTATGGCAACGAGTTAAAAGTGGAGGATTTTGAAAAGATAGAAAAGGCCGAAAAGTACATGATGGATAGGGGCTTTCGGGCGGTTCGAGTAAGATGTCATGAAAATCTGGCCAGGATCGAAGTGGATAAAAAGGATAGAAATAAACTGTTCGATGAGAGAATTCTCGAAGAAATCTCCGGTAAGCTTAAGGAATTTGGTTTCCAATACGTAACCTTAGATTTAGATGGGTATAAAGTAGGCAGCTTCAATGAGACGATAACAGCAACTGCTAACATTTAGGGTTATAACGTCCCTTTGACAAAATAACGGTCATCACTATCGATAATGTTTTTCTATAACGTGAGAAATTCTTTCCCGCCATTTGCCGGCGGTCGCATACTTCTCTAAAATTTCTTCAATTACCGATGAAAGTTCTTCCGCCTTGATTTCCCGTATAAAATGTCCAAGTACTTGCCTGCGGTCGCCCCGACCGCCAATATAAAGTTGGTAGCCATTCGGTGTACCGATAAAACCAATGTCGTTACTTTGAGCTTCCATACAATTTTTCTGGCAGCCGCTGATGGCAATTTTCACTTTATTTGGCATCTCCCGGCCGGCAAAGGATTGATCCAGGCGAATCTTATCCAGAAGGCGGTGGAATACGGGCAGTGGGGAAAAACGTCAATTCTTTGAATGCAGAATGGTCTGCTATTACTGACAGGATTGGCTTTCATATAGGCTCTTCCCGGGCTATGCAGAAGCTGGTTTCAATGGCCTATACAATCGCCAAAAAGAATGTCAGTGTATTGATCCAGGGAGAGACCGGGACAGGCAAAGAGTTGTTAGCCCGGTTTGTTCACACTGCCAGCAATCGGTCAAATAAGAGCTTCATTCCGGTGAACTGTGGGGCCTTTACTGAGAGTCTGCTGGAAAGTGAATTATTTGGACACGAAAAAGGCTCCTTTACTGGTGCGGCTAATATGCGAAAAGGTATTTTTGAGATGTCCAACGGGGGTACACTTTTTCTTGATGAAATTGGGGAGGCTAGCCTGTCCATTCAGGTAAAACTGCTTCGGGTTCTAGAAACCGGTGAGTTTTTGCGTGTGGGCGGCCAGAAGCCGGTTAAGACTGATGTGCGTTTTATCTCTGCAACCAACCGTGACCTGGAGAAGTCCCTGAGGGATAAGACATTTCGTGAGGATTTATTCTACAGGCTGAATGTAGTGAGGCTGGAAATGCCTCCGCTGAGAGAACGCCAGAACGACATACCGCAACTGGCGGAATATTTTGTAAAAAAATTAAATCAGGATATTTATATACCCGTTGATACCATGCAAATATTGTGTAATTATTCGTGGCCGGGCAACATCAGAGAACTGGCTAACGCCATCAACCAGGCAGTGGCCCTTTGTGATGGAGAGATTATTTTACCCGAGCATTTAAGCCAAAAATTCTTCTCGTCCACATCTGAGTCACCTGCTGTTATACAGGACTCCTCAACCACAGACCATAGCCAGTTGCGGCCACTTGCGCTGGAAGAAGTTTTAGAACAATATATGGCCGATAGCGTACTGAATTCAATTGAGCATAGTAAACTTGCCAACCTTGTGCAACTCTTACAGAAGCTTGAAAGTAGGCTAACTGCCTGTATGAGAAAGAAGGGTGTCGCAATTCTGCCAATTACACCCTTAGAAATTATTGAAGAAGAAGCTATACGGAACGCCCTTATTTATTACCATGGCAATGTTACCAAGGCCGCCAAGGCTTTGGGAGTTGGCAGGAATACACTTTACCGAAAATTGAAGGAATATGAAAGAAGAGCGGTCGGTTCTGAAAAATAACTATGAAGATTATTAAAACTGATCCTCCGTTGTGGACATGGCAACACCTGGAGCATTATAAAAAATACTCCAACGTTTACGGGTTGGAGCTAAGCACGTCACAAATGGAGCAGGAAATAAATCTGCTGGAGCAAGGATTGCCCGGCAGAAGACATGGTCCGGAGACGGAATGTTATGACATATACACTGAAGCCGGTGAGCTGGCCGGGGAAATTACTCTATCTCAGGTTAATCATGTTCCTGAGATCAGTATCGTCATTTTTAAGCAATATTCAGGACAGGGATTAGCCAAAAGGGCCTTGGCAGAATTAGTGTGTTTGTCTAAAAATAATTTTAAAACAATAGAAGCAGTTGTAAAATCAACAAACCCTTTTAGAAATGCCGTACGGCATATCCTTGAGAGCGCGGGGTTTGTTTTTAAATTTAAGCTGCCTGGCGGAGGTCTGCTGTTTGTATTAGACTTCCATGCCGCTGAAGCGGCACCAGCAGAGGATGAAAATATCCGGGAAGGGGACGGATGCTTGCCAGCGCGGTGATTTGGCGGAGCGCCGGGGCAGGTCCGAAACGAGGCTTGGCCTTGCCGGTGCGTAGCTTATGAACAAACGGTAAGCATCCATCTCCGGGTAAATGTATTTTCAGGACAGATAAATTTTAAGAGAGGTGGACATTTTATTATGACGCAGATGCAGGGGGAGTTGAACTTGTCGTTGCGTTCCCTGGAAATAATGAGGGCAATCAAGGAGCATGGCGGATTTATCTGCACCGGCAGTTGTATGCAAATTAAAAAAGGACAGTTGCACTGCAGAAATCTGGGCAATATGCTTGGGATGGGTCCATCTGCCATCTGGGAAGTGATTAATGATTTGCATCAAAAAGGTATTTTAAAACAAGGATCGTTAGAAAACCCGATAACTTTAAACCTGACTGCAAGAGGTAAAGAGATCCTGGCTGAAGCAATAACAGGGACATAACTGCCAGATCGGCAGATCGGATCCCATTTTGGTGCATTTTTGACCCAATATGGTCAGGTTGTTACATATGCCATGAAAATATAAAAAATCTTTATCGTTTATCCATGGCGTTTCCGAAGTATGAGATATACGGTTATTCTGACTCCTGAATACCTGAATAGTAACATCTGGTATTCCTCATTGAAAGAATTATCTGCTGGCAGGGACATATTGTATTGCCCGGGCCTTTGACTTCCCTCCTCAAAGGCTGCAGGTTGGCCAGGTTGGCATACAACTTGCATAAATTAAGAAATATTCAGTAATTTAAAATTCATGCCCTATGTCAATTTCTAGTAGAAGAAGCAGTAACGATTGCAGCCAGGATTACGCTCTTGGAGGGGGGGCTCATAAAAAGACAGGTTTAAAGGTTTAGTACCTTAGTAAAAAGCAGGAGGGTTACAAATGGCAAAAAGCAAGATATATTTTGCAGCTAACGGTGCAACAAACTGGGCTGAGAGTAGAGTGGCAAAAGCAAAAGAATTATTTTATCTGGCTGGATTTGACAAAAAAATCGCACCTGGTGATGATGTAGCAATCAAGATTCACTTTGGTGAGTGGAACCGTGACGCTTGTTTGAGACCCGAAGATGTGGCTTGTATCGTGGAAGAAGTTAAAAAGTGTGGCGGCAAGCCATTTGTTTGTGACTCCACCACCCTTACTTACCACCTGTTTAGCTCCCGTTTCGACGAACTCCGCGCTATGCAGACTTGCTATAGACATGGTTTCAACTCGAACTCATTAGGCTGCCCGGTTATTCTGATTGACGGCTGGATTGGCCATGATGACGTTCGCGTTGACATACCGGATGGAAATATTTTAAAAGAGACCTACATTGGTCGTGCCCTGGCCTGCGCTGACGTTCTTATTGACCTGGCCCATGCTAAAGGCCACCCGATTACCTCCTTCGGCGGGGCAATTAAGAACCTTGGTATCGGTGGCCAGTCCAAGCGCGGCAAATATGCTACCCACCTGGCTATGTGGGGTGATCCCGAAACCGCTATCGGTTATCCCCTGGTCAACGCTCAAAACTGCGGTGGCACTTCCTGTAAGTGGCATAAGCTTTGTGAAGACGGCTGCCCCGAAGGAGCAATCAATATCACTGATAAAGGCCTTGAGTTCAATGCTGGTAAATGCCGCCTCTGCTATAGCTGCCAGGTTACCTGCCTGTTCACAGGTGAAAGCACCATTGGCTTCCGGGATGACTACTTCCCCTATGCTCAGATTGCTATGTCTGACGCTGCCAAGGGCTGCTTGAACACCTTTGATCCTGAGAAGGTTTGCTTCATGACCTATATTCAAGACGTAGCTCCCGAGTGCGACTGTTTCCCATGGTCCGGCATTAGTATTGTGCCAGATATTGGTATTATTGCCGGTACTGACATTGTAGCCATGGATACATGCGCTCTGGATTTGATTGACAAGGCCCCCAATATGCCCGGATCTCGCGCTGAAGCTCTCGGCCTGAAGTCTGGCGACGACAAGTTTAAAGCTGTTAACCTGGTAACCCCAAGGATCCAACTCCGTGCAGCCGAGAAGATTGGTATGGGCTCCATGGATTACGAAATGGTTGAATACGAAGCAGTTCTTACTCCTGAAAACATGGGCAAACACCAAATCGAAACCACACCGACCACTCTCATCCTGCGCAAGCACTTTAAGACCGGTGGACATATCCTTAATGATGTCCCGGACGTTTTACCCTTTAAGCGTGTTGATTTTGTGGAGGGCGCCTGGAATAAATTCGCAGAGTAAGTCAGTTTATCACTAAACTAAAGAATTAAGAGTGTGGTATAAAAAGCCATTAGTCCAAGAATATTCTTGGACTAATGGCAACATACAAATCAGTTAACCTTGTGTAGCAAGGGGCTTCCATCTTATCTCCATTTTTGAACATTAGTGTTGGAAGTGGAGGGCATCAGTTGAAATAATGTTAAATCAGGGGGATTGTCAGTGTCTGATGTTTACATGGTTGATGCCCGGGCTGCCGGTAATTACAAAAGCTATCAGGATAAGATCGGATTACTTTTAAGTGTGCCGGATTTTGCAGCATTGATTCCACAAGATAAAAGAGTAACAGCTGTTAAAACCAATTATAGCCAGGTCGGTTACACCAGATACATCCGTCCTGTTATGATGAGGGCGGTAGTTGAGAAGGTCATAGAATTAGGTGGCATTCCCGCAATAATGGACACTTCCGGCTTCTTCCCCAGGGGTCGGGTAACTGGTGGCACGTGGCTTAATGCAACGGAAGTGATGGGTTATACCATAGATTCTCTAGGCTGTGACCGGTTTTTGGCCAATGGATACGAGGGAGACGACGGTGAGTTTTTTTCAACCGGAGGCAGTGAACTGGGCGGGGTGGAAGTTGCCAGGGCAATTCGGGAAGCTGAATGTATTGTAATGGTTTCGCAGGTTTCTGCCCACCCTCAGGCCGGAATGTTCGGAGCCCTTGTTAATTTAGGTGTCGAATGCATGAATAATTCAGGCAAGTACAGAGTATATCAGGATTTGAAGCCGGACTGGCTGGAAGAAAACTGCCAATCCTGCGGTATATGTACAAACTTATGCCAGTGGCGGGCAAGGAGCTTTGCAGATGGAAAAGTATATTATCATGAGTCCCTTTGCTCAGGCTGCGGTACCTGTTTGATTGCTTGCCCGAACAAGGCTTGCCGAATTAAGACCGATGACGCTTTGGCTTTTCAAAGAAGAGTTGCCGAGTCTGCAGCGGCCATAATTAAAACCCTGCACAAGAAAGTTATTTATTTGAATTTTCTAGTCGATATTGTTCCACAGTACTACCGCTTTGATTGGGCTGACGTGCCTTTTGTACCGGATATTGGCATCCTGGCTTCTATAGACCCGGTAGCTATTGATGCGTTAAGTATGGATTTAATCAAGTGGACTCCCGGTATCCCCGGGTCGATCGCTGAGGAGGCAAAAGCCCTGCAAAAAGGGATTGAAAAATTTAGCGCACTTACCGGGGTAAATCCAAGCATGATGTTTAGTCATGCGGAAAGTCTGGGTCTCGGTTCAAAGGATTACGAAGTACTCGTGGCGGGGGGATGAATTTGATGGCTATAGAACAAGATTTAACAGAGATGGAATTATTTGAAAAGATTAGCATTAGGGAGCAGATTAAGAAAGAGCTTGCCGATCAGCACGGTCCCATCAGAGAAGCTTTACATGCTGTAAAGTATAAACTGGCTATTCTCAGTGGTAAAGGCGGCGTCGGCAAAACCAGTGCGGTTATCAATATCGCTTCTGCTTTGAAAAAAATGGGCTTTAGCGTAGGGGTCTTTGACGCTGATGTGCACGGTCCAAGCGTTCCCAAAATGATCGGCCTGGGTAGGCAAAACAATACCCGGGGTGCAAGTAAGCAAGAGAAAACCCAGTGCGCCAGTGAAAACAGCGGCAGAATACAGGTCCACTGTAAGCGTTCCGAAATGAAAAATCATATGCTTCCTATGCCTGACCAGATGTCCGATGATCATTCCCACCGCATGAAGTGTGCTCCTAATGATATTGATCGCATGCAGGGCGCCTGGGGTATGAGCCCTGCTGAAACTGAAAATGGGATCAAGGTTATGTCCGTCAGTCTTTTTTGGCCCGGTGAAGCTACGCCGATTATGTGGAAGGGTCACTATAAGGCCAGAGTAATTCGCCAGTTACTTGCTGCGGTAAAATGGGGCCGGCTGGACTTTCTGCTAATAGACCTGCCCCCGGGAACAGGGGACGAGCCCACAACTATTATGAAATCAATTCCCGGGTTGAATGGTATGGTGTTGGTAACCTCGCCTCAGGAAATATCTGTAAATGTGTGCAGCAAGGCCATTAGCAGCGCCAATGAACTGGGTGCTCCCCTCCTGGGTCTAATTGAAAACATGACTGACTTTTGCTGTCCTCATTGTGGCAAGGATATTGCCATCCTGGGTCAGGGCCGGGGTGAGGATTTGGCCAGGACTTATAAAATTCCTTTTCTTGGCAGAATCCCCTTAAATGAGTTGGCAGGAAAAGCTGCGGACGAGGGAGTACCGGTGGTGGTACAGTATCCTGATTCACTGGTATCCAGGGCTTATTGGCGAATTACACATGGATTGCTTGATATATTAACACAAGAGGAGGAGTAATCTTGAGAATTCTGGTTACCGGTGGAGCTGGTAATATTGGCCGTGAACTGGTCAGAAGGTCGTTGGCCTCAGGCCATGAGGTAACCGTTTTTGATATTCCCCAGGCCAACTATGAAGGTCTGGAGGAAGAAAAGGGTATTACCATAGTCAAAGGTTTCGTAACTGATGCGGAGGCCATGGCCGGTGCGGTCAAAGGAGTTGATTCAGTCATTCACCTGGCTGCCCTGATGACTCACCTGAGCACAGATAGGGAAAAGACCATGTCTGTAAATGTCGGAGGTACAAAGACCGTTCTCGATGCCTTGATTAAAGAAGGGCGTGACGTCCAGTTTACCTTTTCTTCTTCCGTATCCACCTACGGTTGGACCGTTAACGACACGCCCCCCATTAAAATTGACCACTCACAAGTGGGTATGGATCTATATGCGGAAAGTAAAATCGAGGCGGAAAAAGTGATATTTGCTTCAGGCATTCCCTACACTATATTGAGGATTTCAGGCGTCGTTATACCTACCTTTTATGACCCCAATCCCTGGCAGTTTTTGAAAGACCAGCGGGTGGAGTTTGTATCCCGGGACGACGTAGCCGCTTCCCTCTTTAATTCAGCTATAACCAAGGAAGCAAGAAATAAGATCTTTAACATTGCCGGTGGCAAGGCCTGGCAGATGATCGGCCACGAGTGGGCGGAGAAGCACCTGGCTGTTATTGATTTCCCCATTGAAGAGGCAGTTTATTCTGAGCATCCCGGTTGGTTTGACTGGTACGATACCGAGGAAAGCCAGGCTATCCTGAAATACCAAAACACCACCCCGGAAATGTTCTTTGAGCAACTGTCTGCAGCTGTAGAAGCATTTTACAATGAAGAGTAATTTTTAAGACCATAAAAAGGAAATTGCATTTTATAAGTAACAGTACAGGAGGAGCATAAGAATGGCTGGATATCCCGCACACGAAAATGCTGCAAAAATTCTGGTAAACCTGGCAGAGGCTGCAGCTAAGGCTGAAGGCGAAATTAAGGAAAGAATCGAGAAAGCAATTGCCGACCTGGACCCGATTAAAGACAACAGAACCTTCATGCGCACCCAGAAGGCCGAGAGGGTAACAGAAGGTACTCTTGCAAACAGCGAAGAACTAAAAAACAACCCTGCTGACGTCGAGAAGCTGGCTGCTATTGAGGATGATATTGCCATGTTGGTTGAAAAAGTAAAGACTATGGTTATCCGGATGACCTAAAAAGCAAGAAATAAGAGATCTAATAAGGTGTCGTGTCACAATTCTTTATGAAAGGAGACACACCTTTTAGGAAAGGGATCATACCTTAGGGAATTTTTTAGAAAGGGGACATGCTCTTCGGAGCAATGTCCCCTGGGGGTATACCCACACCTTGGTGTTAATTTGCAGAATGAGTATACAGGCTAATGATTTTAGAGAAATAAACAAAGCTATTTTAGAAGTCGGTAAAGGATCGCTGGTTGTAATACAGCAATTTCTTTCAGGACGGATATCCAGGGAATCAATGGTGGAGGATTTAGCCGGTCTTCAGGCAAATGATATTTTAACAAGGTATTGGGATAATCTAACTTCCGATGCAAGGTTTGTTCCGCACTGGCATGTTTTACAAACACTGCAGGGGGTAGTTGAGGAAATGACATACCAGTCGGCGGAATATGGTGATTCGACTTTGTTTGATGATTTAAAGGAATTAGCCATAAACTTAAAACGTATCTCAGATCAAAATAATTATTAGTCTCCATTCCTCCATATATATCGTCTTTAACGGGTAAATTTCTTACGGTTTAACTAAATAAAATGCTTCTTATCAAGGGAGGTTATTTAAAACTATGGTGACAGATGAATTGCGCAAATTATTGGAAAATGTAAAGAATGGTAATGTTGATACAGAGGATGCGTTAAAAAGACTTAAGACCTTACCCTATGAGGATCTGGGGTTTGCGGTTGTTGATCACCACCGTGCCTTGCGCAAGGGATTTCCGGAAGTAATATTATGCCAGGGCAAAACTGTGGATCAAGTTGCCAAGATCTTTGATAAGCTTTGCGGAGAACAAAGGACCATTCTTGGCACCAGAGCTTCAAAAGAGGTTTTTTTTGCAGTTAAGGAGATATTTCCTGATGCCGTTTATAATGATCTGGCCCGGACCATCGTGGTGTATCGCGGTGAGGAAACAATTAAAAAAGGTAAAATAATGGTTATGAGCGCCGGGACAGCTGATCTGCCAGTGGCTGAAGAAGCCGTTGTTACAGCTGAAGTTATGGGTAATGAAGTGCAGAAGATTTATGACGTAGGTGTAGCGGGGATTCACCGGCTCCTGGATAGATTGGAAAGAATCCGCTGGGCTGATGTAATCATTGTGGTGGCAGGTATGGAAGGAGCCCTTGCCAGTGTGGTGGGCGGCCTGGCCGATCAGCCGATCATTGCAGTTCCCACCAGCGTGGGCTATGGAGCTAACTTCAACGGACTATCCGCCCTCTTGTGCATGTTAAACAGTTGTGCCTCAGGTATGAGCGTGGTAAACATTGATAACGGTTTTGGCGCAGCCGCCATGGCCAACGCCATTACCCAAATGATTGCGAGGGCAAAAGCATGAGGATAGCTTATTTTGATTGTTTTTCAGGGATTAGTGGGGATATGTGCCTGGGTGCGTTAGTTAATGCCGGGGTTGACTTTGCACAGTTAAAGGAAGAGTTGGCTAAGTTACCGGTGGAAGGCTATAACCTGCATTGGGAAAAAGTAAATAGAAATGGAATTACTGCAGCCAATGTGTTTGTGGATCTGCTTGAAATAAAGCAGCCCCAGCGTAGACTTGCCGATATCCTGAAAATTATCGATAGCAGCGCGCTGCTGGAAGAAGTAAAGGAAAAAAGCAAGGCTGTCTTTTGCCGCCTGGCTGTGGCGGAGGCAGCAGTGCACGGCACCACCGTGGATCAGGTCCACTTTCACGAAGTGGGAGCCGTTGATGCAATTGTGGATATAGTAGGTACTGTTCTGGGGTTGCATCTGCTTGGGGCAAAAAAGGTATACGCTTCTCCATTACCTATGGGTAAAGGTTTTATTAAGTGTATGCACGGAATCATGCCATCACCCGCCCCGGCCACCCTGGAGGTTTTAAGGGACGTACCTATATACGGTACCGGCATTGAAGGAGAATTGGTGACGCCAACCGGGGCGGCCCTTATCTCTGTCTTAGCGGATGATTTCATTAACCTGCCGCAGTTAACCGTTAAAATGGTAGGATATGGATCAGGTAAAAAGAATACCGGGAAACACCCTAACCTGTTAAGGCTGATCCTGGGCGATTGTTACGAAAACCACCATAACCAAGCGAGGCATAACCACGTTCATGAACACCACCATAATCATGGTCATCATCACGAGCATGATCATGATCACCAGCACAATCACCATCATGCTCACCACCACAATAATGGACATAATGACAAACAAGAACATGAACAACATGATCATGAGCAGCATGATCATAAAAGGGCACATTAATTAACAACTAAAACATGCCGATATTTGAAACTCCGGGAGAAATGACTTGTGCAGGAATTGATGTAAGTCAGGCCCCCAGGCCTTTTATCCTGAATTCTCCGGTTCATCACCGGCAGGAATATACAAATGGCGAAGCAATCACCTTTGGAAGTGAAAAGATATTTTGAGACATTTCCTCTGATGGGGCCCATACAATTGGAATGTATGACACCTCCTTTGTCTAACAATTACAGCCGGCGTTGTCTCCAGGGGAGAGTTCGGCCTTCATGACCGCCAGTTCCGCCAGAATTTTCAGGGCATAATCGATTTCTTCAGGCTGGTTGAAGTAAGAAAAGCTAAACCGGATCAGTTTTTGGTCAAAGGTTCCCAAAGTGTGATGGGCATCGGGGGCACAGTGCAGGCCGGCCCGGGCCGCGATGTGATAATCTTGATTCAGCTTTTGCCCTACGACACCGGCTTTTTTTCCTTCCAGAGCAAAGGAAACCACCGGGGCCCGGTCTTTACCCGGTTCCGATCCGTAGATTTTTAACCCCTTAATCCGGCTGGCTCCAGCTAAAAATCTTTGGGTTAGTTCTTGCTCATGCGCCAGAATCGCGTTTCTGCCCCGCTGCCGGATATACTTCAGACCCGCGCCCAGGCCGGCGATACCGGCGGTGTTCATGGTTCCGCTCTCAAATCGTTCCGGCAGGACTTCCGGCTGTCCTGCCGTTTCCGAGTGACTGCCGGTGCCGCCTTCACGTAGCGGCTTGAGGTTAATATCCTTGTGAATGTAGAGGCCGCCGGTACCCGGAGGCCCCAGGAGTCCCTTATGACCGGGAAAAGCCAGTAGCCCGATCCCCAGGGCGGCGGCGTCAATATCGAATAGACCTGCGGTTTGGGCGGCGTCAACCACCAGTACCAGGCCCTTGCTCCGGGCCAGTTGACCCAGTTCAGCCAGCGGCATCAGGGTGCCGGTAACGTTGGAGGCATGGGTGAAAACCAGCGCCCGGGTATTCTCCCGGCAGGCCTGCTCAACATCCGCCAGCGGCAGGGAGCCGTCCGGGGCGCAAGCGATCTTGGTCACCTCAACCCCGGCTTCAGCCAGGGTATGTAGCGGTCGCGTTACTGAATTGTGTTCCATGGAACTGGTGATCACATGATCGCCTGGTTTGAGCAGCCCTTTTAGGGCCAGGTTCAGAGCGTCAGTAGCATTAAGGGTAAAGACAATCCGTTCCGCATCAGGAATATTAAAAAGCCAGGCCAGCAACTCCCTGGTTTCATTGACCATGTGGTTGGTTTTAACCGACATGGTGTGACCTGAACGTCCCGGATTGGCCCCCAGTTCTTTAAGGCAATGCTCCACAGCGGCCAGCACCTCTGGCGGTTTTGGCCATGATGTGGCGGCATTGTCAAAATATATCAACCACGGCACCTCCCTTTTCTGGGATCAATATTTGATGCCGCGGTCCTTTTTATGCATTAAGTTATTATCCCCCGCTCCCGCAGGCGGGCCTTGACAGTAGGAAAATAATCCAGGTTGGTATGAGGCAAGAATCTGCTGCTGCTAAATTTTTGGACAAACATATCATTGGCAATCAACTCAAAATAAGTTATGTTGGTGGCAATTTTTTCGGCTTCCCGCCGCAGTTGGCCGGACATCAAAACTTGCCGGGCGCCTTCTCCGGAACTGTTGCCCAGACGAACCATGCTATCCCTTGGCAAATCCGGGTAGAGGCCGATGGTGATGGCTGATTCCAGATCCAGGTACTGACCAAAGGCGCCGGCGGCATAGAAACGCTTAATATCCTCCGCGCCATAACCGACAGCATCCAGCAGGACTTCCAGGGCGGCATTTACCGCTCCTTTGGTTCGGAGCAGGTTATTGATATCCTCCTGCGTCACCTTGATGTCCATACCGTGTTCCGTTTCCGTCGCCGGCGCCACAACGTAATAATCCCCGCCGTCCTTAAACTTTCCGGCCAGGTCAATGATGCCGGCCAGGAGAAATTCAGCCAGACAGTCAACCAGGCCGGACCCGCAAATACCCCTGGGCTTTGCGCCGCCGATAGTCCGGTACTTAACCCGGCCCGTGTCCGGGTCAAGTCGCACCCACTCCACCGCCCCCGGTTCCGCCCTCATTCCCGAAAGCGCCACACCGCCCTCCAGGGCCGGCCCGGCTGCCCCGGCACAGGCAGCCAGCCAATCCTTATTACCCAAAATCATTTCGCCGTTGGTGCCAATGTCGACAAAAAGTGTAATCTCAGAACTCTTGTACATACCTGAAACCAGCACCCCGCCGATAACGTCGCCGCCCACATAGCTGCCCACACCGGGTAAAAAATATACCGGCGCCAGAGGCATAATATCAAGGCCTACCTCCCCGGCGGCCAGTAAACCAGGATTATTAACCACAGGAATGTAAGGCGGTTTACAAATGCGATTCGGCTCCAAGCCCAACAGCAAATGTACCATGGTGCTGTTGGCCCCCATTGCGCAGGCTGAGATCTCGCCAGTACTGATCTCCTTGTCCCCGGCCAGATCGTTTATTAATCGGTTAATTGTGTCTAAAACGGCCTTCCTTAGCTCAAGGGCACCTTCTTGTTTTCTGGCCACGGAAATTCTGGTCAGAATGTCTTCGCCCAGGACTACCTGCCCGTTGTAATCCGCCTTGACTCCCAGAATATCCCCACTGCGCAAATCCACCAGATAGACTACCACGGTGGTGGTGCCTACATCCACAGCCAGGCCAAAGTGCCTGGCTGTAGTGTCACCTGGTTCAGCCCCGATCAGCGCCCAGCCTCCTGTGGTGCGGCCCAGGGTGACCGTGACCCGCCAATCCCCGTCCCTGCAGACACCCGGCAAAATATTCATCAGCGCCAGAGGTACGGTTACATGACCAGCTAATGGAGCCAGATCGTCTCTCAACCTGTCCACATCAGCCTGATTATTAAGCAAACTGGGCGGACTTAGTTCAAGATAGAATTTTTTACTCATGGGATCGGGTTCCACTTTAGTCAGGGTTTGTTCCTGTAGTATTGCCGCCGTCTGATTCGTTAATCCGCTCATGCGTTTTTCACCGTCCTGAAAATATTCTAAGGGATCCCTTGTATGATCAGCATGGTAAATTATGTCGACAAACTTTACTCCTACTTAAAATATACTATAAAACAACCTCTTAGTCTAATGATGCTAATGCATTGCCGGTAACCGTACGATAAATAAAGAAGACTTGGTTCAGGTGGGGTTTTAACCCCATCTGAACCTTAGTCGCGCTTATTTCGAGTTTACAGGCTGTGCGAAGATAAACCGCCCCCGGGGACCAAAGGCATGCCGTTCTGCGCTTCCAGCCGGGGGAATTGAATATCTTTATTGCTTTGTAAGCTACATGACATACTTTTGGTCGTGTTCAAGACAGAGTTAAGGGCGGCTTTTTGATATTTTAATTTGTAATTGCGTATAACCACTGTCAGGAAGGATGTGCGCAGATGAATGGTATTAAACCCACTCTTCTTGCGGAGTACGAAAAGGAAATTATCCGGCAATCGGGCAGCCCGGTTATGTACAAAAAGGGCTCGATTATTTTCCGGCCCGGAGATGCTGCTGATAAAGTATACCTGATTGAGCAGGGCTGGGTCAAAATCTTCCGCCTGACCATGGAGGGCCGGCAGGTTACGGTGGGCAGCATTCGTCACCCCGGTGAGTTAATGGGTTTGGCCGAAGTGCTGTACAGAGGGGAACGAACCTGCCATGCAGGGGCCATCAGTGAGGTAACCCTAATAGCTGTGCGCAAGGATGATTTTCATGAGATGCTGCTGGGTGAGCCGCAACTGGCCATTAAAATTGCCAAGCTGTTGGCTGCCAGGATGCGTGAAGCGGAATCATCCATTCACGAATTAGTCAGCCGCAACGTACCCGGGCGCCTGGCCTCTATTCTGCTTCGAATGGCCCAGCGGTGTGGTGAGCCTACAGATAATGGAATTAGAATTAACCTGAATCTGACTCACGAGGAACTGGCGGGTATGATCGGGGCCTCCCGTCAGACGGTTACCTCCTTGATTAGCCAACTGAGGGAGGAGAAAAGTATTTCGGTGAAGGGAAGGCAGATTAGAATTATTGACCCTAAAAAGCTATCTGGATGGACTGTGTAGATAAATAGTTACCCTTCTTGATATGGTTAAAAGTTCAAAAAAATTAATAATGAGCGATTGTTTAGAACTTGTCAGTTAGCTGACAAAATTTATGTCGTTAACATGACATGGGTTTTGTCAGCTAACTGACTATTTAATAGTCGGCTTGCTGACATTTGAAATGCTGGGTATCTGTTAATTTAAAGTTAACTGGATCAGTATAGTTAAAATGTAAACACCGTTAAGGGAGGAGGGAAGAGATCATAAGTTAAAAAGACCCTTATAGATATGTCCGAAAAGTGTGGTGATTTTAATGTTCTGGAGTTTATTAAGGGAGCTTTCGGATAAGTGGTTTCATCCCAACCGGGAAAAGCAAGAGGAGATCATGACTCGCCTGAGTGAATTCAAGGAATTATCCACGGTGGCGGTACAGCTGGGGGACCAGGCAACCTATAAGAATTTGCAAATTGAAATGAATCAAATGTTCATGCAATACATGGTTACAGTTTTCTTTGACAGCCTGCGCTTCCTGCTGCCACACTTTATTATGATGTGGCTTTTAAGCATTAATTATCGTTTTATCAACCTTCCTTTCGCCATTCCGGGATTGGGCAGTGAGATTGGTATAGTGGTGTGGTATCCCGTCGCGGCCATTCTGGCCCATATATCTTTTAAGAGATTAAAAAAACGGCTTCAGGCAGGCCGTGCGTCGATGGAAAGCCAGGCCGGAATATAATAAAATAAGAATCCTCCCGCGGTAAACGAAGTATTAACAAATCAAGAATAAAACGGGGGTGTAATGTATGGAATTTCCAGTTTCCGGAATAACAATAAACCCGATTGTAGTTATCCTGTGGGCCTTATTTGTAGGCTATGTGTTCTCAACGGTGGGGGCGGCCGGGGGCATCCTGGCCGGTGTAGGTCACATAACCATTTTCGGCATGAAGAATGCCAATATGATTAAACCCATGAACCAGGTTCTAACCCTGGTGTCACCGATGATTGCGGCTCCCTTGTACTTTAAGGAGCGTCGCCTCGTCATACCCGTGGCCATTGCCCTTGGTGTGGGTGGAATATTCGGCGCCCTGCTGGGCTCCTGGCTTTCCCACGTTTTCCTGGCGGATATGAAGACCTACAGGCCGTTTTTTGGTTTCTTTACACTGATCATCGCGCTCAGAATCTGGCAGGAACTTACCCCCTCCTACCAGGAAAAGCAAAAGGTGGTCAAGGAGTGCAACAAGGCCTTTGAAGCCAAGGTAAAAGAACTGAAGGCCAGCGGTCAGATGGGCAACATTAAGGAAATTGGCGTGCAGTTCAACCAGCTGGGGATTCAGAATGAATTCACCTTTGCCGGCCAAACCTTTAAGTATAATGTTTTTACTCCTTTTATTGCCGGTGCCGTGGTGGCTGTTATTTCCGCAGCCCTTGGCGTGGGCGGCGGCTTCCTGCTGGTGCCCTTCCTGGCAAGTGTGATGGGCTTCCCGATGTTCATCGTGGCCGGCACTTCGGTTTTGTCTATTCTGGTATCATCGGCCACCAGTATTGCCAACTACATGCGCATGGGCAGCGTGCTGGACTTCAAGCTGCTGAGCTTTGAGCTGGTGGGCGTAATCGCCGGCTCTTATCTCGGGCCGGTCCTCTCCAAGTATATTAAAGGTAATGTGCTGAAAATCGTCCTGGCAGTTATTCTTACTTACATCGGCATTGGCTACATGTTTGGCCACATGATTCAGGCAGCAACAGGCATCAAGATTATCTAAGGCAATCCGGTACTCCCTTGGGGGGGTGGCTCCAAAGGAGGTTATTAAATGAAATGTGCGGAGTGTAAGCAAGACCCCAAAAACAGGTGTGACAAGGATGGATTTGACTGCACCGGCGGCAAGCTGGACATGTCGGAATACGGTGAGCAGGGCAACAGGCCGTTGCATACCCTCAGTGGCCAATTCCAGCACCAGTACGGCAATAACCTGACCCGCCTGGAAGAACTGATCAAGTTTTGCCTGGAAATGCAGTATCAAAAAATTGGCATCGCTTTTTGCGTGGGCCTGGCAGAGGAGGCAGGGCTACTAAGTAAAATTCTGGAGCAGCACTTCAAAGTTGACTCCGTCTGCTGTAAGATGTGCGGGCTGGATAAGAAGGATTACGACGTGAAAAACGTCAAAGAAGGCCGTTTTGAGGCTTTGTGCAATCCCCTGGGGCAGGCCAAGATGCTGAACAAGGCTAAAACGGACCTGAATGTGGAGCTTGGCCTTTGTGTGGGGCATGATATCTTGTTCCACAAATATTCCGAGGCCCCGGTATCTGTTTTCGCGGTCAAGGACCGGGTGCTGGCCCATAACCCCCTGGGGGCGGTTTATTCCAGTTACTGGCGTAAAAAATACAAAATTTAAGACTCCTTGAAATGTTCCGCGGCCCGCAGGATTTGCCTGGCCCGCCGGGCAACGGGGTACTCAATCATTTTGCCTTCCACCTGGATAACACCGGCGCCGCCAGCCTCGGCCTCCTCAAAAGCGGCCACGATTTTTCTGGCCGTGGCCACTTCGGCCTCAGTGGGGCTGAAAACTTCATTGGCCGGCCCAATCTGGGCCGGGTGGATGACCAATTTGCCGCCCATGCCCAGGCGGCGGGCCCGCAGCGCATCCTCCCGCAGGGCCGTCACATCCTTGATGAAGGGGCAGACGGTGTCCAGGGGGGCCTCGATGCCCGCGGCCCCCGCGGCCGCCACCAGGCGGGAACGGGCATAGAACAGTTCTTCACCGGTAGTGGAATAATAAGTTCCGGTATCGGTGGTATAGTCATTGCCGCCAAAGGCCAGCCGTTTAACCCTGGGGCAGGCGGCGGCAATCTCAGGGGCGTTCTGGATGCCCCGGGGGCTTTCCAAGAAAGGAACCAGTTCCAATTCACCCGGGACAAGGCCCCGGTCTGCTTCCAGCAGGCCCAGCAGCCAGTCAGCCCGGCGGACATCCTCCCGGGTTTCGGCCTTGGCCAGCATGATGCCCGCCAGGCCGGCAGTGACGACAGCATGCAGATCCTTATAAATATAGGGGGAATTAACCCCGTTTACCCGCACAAAGGTTGGCAGCGGCAGCGGCCCCCCCAGAATCAGGCTTACCAGTTCCCTGGCCTGTTCCTTTTGGCTGTGGGCAACGGCGTCCTCCAGGTCCAGAATGACGGCGTCAGCTCCCAGGGTAAAGGCTTTTTCCATCTTCCGGCGCTCGGTTCCGGGTGCGAACAGAAGGGTTCGGCAGAGATTCATGGGCAAAAACCTCCAGTAATCAGATGTAAGTATTCAGTAAACCAGAATGTATACATTAATTTTCTCCAGGAGGGCAGGGTTTTCCTGCCCTCCTGGGTTTTCGGTATTGGAATAAATTCCTTTATTAGGGCCGGCCCGGAGTGCTTATGATATTAGGAAGAAAAGGACCGGGGCAGGGTGTTGTTTTTGTTACTGATTATTTACCGGACAGTAATTATCTATTTTGTTGTACTGATCATGATCAGGCTGATGGGCAAAAGGGAGATTGGCCAGCTGTCCCCCTTTGATTTTGTGGTTGCCATTATCTTCGCCGAACTGGCGACGATCCCCATGGAGTCCCCCGATATCCCCCTTTGGCACGGCCTGGCACCTCTGGTAACCCTTGTTATTTTGGAGATGGCGCTTTCTTACGTTTCCCTTTACAGCCACGGGTTGCGCAGGTTCATGGGCGGTGTGCCCCAGATAGTCATCCAAAACGGCCGGATTCTAAAGAAGGAAATGCGTAAGGCCAGGTACAATCTGGATGACCTGCTGGGCCAACTGCGGGAGAAGGGGGTTTTTGCCATAGAGGATGTGGAATTTGCTATTCTGGAGCCCACAGGTCGCCTCAGTATTATCCTCAGATCCCGGAAAAGGCCGGTTACGCCGGACGACCTGGGTATGCCTGCCGGTTACGAAGGATACCCCACTGTTCTGGTTATGGACGGGGTGATCATAAAAAAGAATCTGCAGCAGGCTGGACTCAGCGAATCCTGGCTGGCGGACAGGCTGGCTGAAAGGGGGGTAACCCTGAAGTCCGTATTTTTAGCCACCATTGGCGCCAATGGCCGGCTTTATATTGATTTAAAAGACTGAGACAAAAATATGCTTAATCTGCATTAAATTGTCTTAAACTAGCAGGAATTTACAGTCTCCGGGCAGAAATACCATTTTATTTGCTTGCCGGGGTGGTGTTGTAATGCTGGAGATGGATAATAAACAAAAAATAGCTGTTTTGGTGCTGGCGGCCTTCATACTGTTTGGGGCCGGCTTTAAGTATGCCCTGATGCAAAAAGAAAAACTCTTGCCGGCGGAGGTGTTGGAGCAGGGCCCCCGGGAGGTGGAAGGGAGTGGGGGTGAGCCCCGGGACATTGCGCCCCAAGAGATCGTGGTGCATGTGGCCGGGGCGGTGGCCAGTCCCGGGGTGTACCGGCTGCCGGAAGGCTCCAGGGCTGTGGACGCCGTGGATGCCGCCGGCGCTGCCGTGGATGCCAGGCTGGATTTAATTAACCTGGCGGCGCCCCTGGTGGACGGGCAGAAAATCCAGGTGCCGGGTGAGTCGGACTTGAGTTCAACTGCAGGCGCCGGGCTGTCTTCCGGTGTATCCGGTGAATGGGGCGGCTCTCCGGCGCTGGTAAATATCAACACTGCCGACCAGGCCCAGCTGGAAACCTTGCCGGGTATCGGCCCCTCCATGGCCGGGCGGATTATCCAGTACCGTGAGACCAGCGGCCCCTACCGGTCAACAGAGGACATCAAAAACGTTTCAGGCATAGGGGAAAAGCGTTACGAGCAGCTCAAAGACCTGATTAGCGTTCACTAGTACCGAATCCGCCCATGTGATTAATAAGGCAGTTGTTTCAACAATGAAAAACAATGACAGTTTAATTAGCAGACCACTGCCGTATATGGCGGCGGTCTTTATTGGTGGAATTCTGCTTTCCAGCCACCTGCCGGCACCAGGGCTTATGGTCCTGGCGGCGGCCGGGGTTATGGCCTTACTGGTCCTGGTTGCGTTGGTCACTGCTTATCATAATGGCCACTGGCTTTTGCTGGTGCTTTTCCTGATCTCCGGGCTGGCCCTGGGGCGTCTGGCTCTGGAGGAGATTAGCTCACCGTTGCCCCAATACGCGGGCCATTATGTAACCGTTGAGGGCGTGGTAATCCGGGAACCGGAGGTCTTCCCGGACCGGGTGAATTACGTGCTCCAGGTACGGCAGCTTAACCTCGGTGATGAGCTGCCGGCCGCCGGGGGTCTGGTCCTGGTGCGGGCGCCGCAGCCAGGCGAGGTGTATGGCTATGGAAGTATTTTACGTGCTCACGGGCTGCTCCAGAAGCCCCAGGCACCGGGCAATCCGGGCCAATTTGACTATGGCGCCTACATAAAGCGCCGGGGTATGGAGGTAATTTTGCAGGTTGATGATCCCGGCAAGGTTTCGCTGCTGGGCAGCGGCCTGGGTAATCCGCTGGTGGACGCCGCCCTCAAGGTCAAGGCGGCGTTTCGCGGCTCTGCCTCGGCCACTCTCACGGCGGAGCAGCAAGCCATGCTGGGGGGCATGGTTTTTGGCAGCCGGGGCCAGCTGAGCCCGGAAATCAAGGATGCCTTCAACGCCACCGGCCTGGGCCATGTCCTTAGTGTGAGCGGGCTTCATGTGGGCCTGGTGTTGGGGGGGTTCCTGGGCTTAACCCGGCTGCTGGGAATGCCTCTTAAGCTGGGGGCGCCCCTGGCCGGCTTGCTGGTGGTTTTTTACGCTGTTATGACCGGGCTGGGACCGGCGGTGGTGCGGGCCGGGGTAATGGGCCTGCTGGTGCTGCTGGCCCACCTGGTGGGCCGGGAGCGGGACTGGCCTTCAGCCATGGCCCTGGCGGCCCTGGTGGTTTTGTGGCTCAGCCCCCTGTCCCTTTTTGAGGCCGGGTTTCAGCTCTCCTTTGCCGCCACCTGGGGTATTTTATACCTGGGGCCGGCCCTGAACAGGTGGCTGGCGGAGTTTCCCTGGCTGCCCGGCTGGCTGCGGGCCTTAATCTGGGTTCCCCTGGGGGCGCAGCTGGGCACACTGCCCCTGGTGGCCGTGTATTTTAATCTTGTTTCGCCAGTTAGCCTATTTGCCAATATCATAGCAGTGCCCCTGGTGGGTATCATTATACTCCTGGGCATTGCCGGCTCGGTGGCAGGCCTGATTTTGCTCCCCCTGGGCCAGATTATCAATGCCGGCACCGGGACCGCCCTGGATTTGTTTACCTGGCTGATTATGGGCCTGTCCTCCCTGCCCGGGGCCGCCCTTTACGTGGCATCTCCCCAGTTGCCCCTTATAGCGGTCTGGTATGTTCTCCTGGCCGTGGCCGCGCTGCCGGCCCGGGAACGCGCCGGGACCGGCTTTGAGGGAGTGCCGGCACCCCGCCCGGGGCGGGCGGCCGGGGCGGTGGTCCTGGCCGCGGCCGGGCTGCTGGCCCTCTTGCTGCTCTGGCCTTCGGGCCGGGCTGAGCTGGAGGTGCATTTTATTGACGTGGGCCAGGGGGACGCCATCCTGGTCAGCCTGCCGTCCGGCCGGCACATGCTGGTGGATGCCGGGGGCTGGCCGGAGGAATTGGACTCCGGTGAGGGGGCCGGCCGCCGTGTTGTCGTCCCTTACTTAAGACAGTTAGGCATAAACCGGCTGGACTTGCTGGTGCTTACCCACCCCCACGAGGACCACGCCGGCGGCGCCCGGGCGGTTATAAACAGTGTGCCGGCAGCCATGGTGCTGGTTTCCCCCGCCGGGTTCGGGCCGGGGGAACAGGGGGTGGCTTCAGGTTACGATAACCTCCTGGCGGCCTTGCGAGCGGAAAACATACCCGTTATTGCTGTCAGGGCCGGTGACCGGATTAATCTTGACCAGGCTGTGGAAATCAGAGTTCTGGCGCCCCCGTCCCCGCTGCTCACCGGTACCAGATCGGATCTGAATAACGCCTCTCTGGTGCTGCGCCTTGATTATGGGGAAACATCCGTACTCTTAACCGGTGACATCGAGGTTGAGGCCCAGAAGTGGCTGCTGGATAAGGGAGCGCCCCTGGGCGCCAGCCTGCTTAAGGTACCCCACCACGGCAGCAGGTTTTTTGAGCCGGCCTTTCTGGCTGCGGTCTCCCCCCAGGCGGCGGTTATTTCCGTGGGCCAGCGCAATAATTTTAACCATCCTGCCGCAACCTTGCTGGAGGCGCTGCAGGAAGGCGGAGTTCCGGTCTACCGTACCGACCTGGATGGGGCGGTAATCATACGTAGTGACGGCAAGAGTTTAACCATCAGACCTTCGGTCAACCGGCGAGACATCAAAACTGCGGCCTGAGCTCTTGAACTCTCAAAGATATTGCATGGCCGGGGTGTTCAGCGGGGAAAATTAATCCCGAAAGGGGGACTGCTGTATGTACGATGTGATCATTGTCGGTATGGGGCCGGCCGGCCTTACGGCGGCGGTTTATGCCGGGCGGAAGAAAATGTCCGCGCTGCTCATCGGCAAACATTACGGCGGCCAGGCTGCCTGGGCCAGTGAAATTGAGAATTACATGGGCTTCCACTATGTTACCGGCACTGAGCTGATGCAAAAATTCAGAGAGCAGGCGGAAAGGTATCCTGTTGAGCAAAAGCAGGGGGAGGTAGCAACCGTGGGCCGGGGGGGCGGCGGCTTTACAGTCCGGATGAAGTCCGGCGAGGAATTTATGGCCCGCAGCCTGATTATCGCCAGCGGCAAATTCCCCCGCCGGCTGAATGTGCCCGGTGAGGCCAGGCTGACCAACAAGGGGGTTAGCTACTGCTCCGTATGTGACGGCCCGCTGTTTGAAGGCCTGGATGTGGCCGTGGTGGGGGGCGGCAACTCAGCCCTGGAAGCTGCGCACGACCTGGTAAAGATTGCTAAAAAGGTATATGTGGTGTCCCTGGGCCGGTGGGAGGCCGACCCGATCCTGATGGACAGGGTTAAGGGAAACCCCGGAGTGGAGCAATTGGTGGGGTGGGAAACAGTGGAAATTGAGGGGGGGCAGCTTGTCTCCGGTTTGAAGCTGCGCTCTGTTGCCAGGCCGGACGAAGTAAAGAGGCTGGATGTACAGGGTGTATTTGTTAAAATAGGTACCATACCCGGAACAAGGCTGGTGGAGGGCTTCCTGGAGCTCAATGAAGAAAAGGAGATTGTGGTGGGCTGTGACGCCACCACCTCTGTGCCCGGTGTCTTTGCCGCCGGGGATGCCACTAACATCCCCGACAAACAGGTTATCGTTTCGGCCGGGGAGGGGGCCAAGGCGGCCCTGGGGGCCTACCGTTACATCCTGACCTGTTAAATTTTACGTATATATTCAGTGAAACCGGTGTTAAAGCACTACGGTATCACCGCTCGCTCCAGTGCTCCGCGCAGAAGGTACTCAGGAGTCAGGAGTCAGGAGTCAGGAGTCAAAATGAGAAAACCAGCGAAAACATTCCATATTCTCGGGGCATTCTGAATTCTGACTCCTGAATTCTGAATGCCTGAATGGGTGATGTTACCGGCTATGCTGCGTCGTTCGCTAACGATAACGCCGTGCCTCCACCTGGTTTACTGAATGCTTACAATTTTACAAATCTATCGCCGCCTTTGCAGCGCCGCTAGTCCGGTCCGAAACAAGCCGGGGCGCTGTCGGCGCGTCATTTTAACCATTGTCCGTTTTCACGCTTCATTTTCATGAACAGTTCTGCCACCAGCGGGTCAAAGTGCTTACCGGACTGTTCGCGTAAATAATCGTTAACTTTTTCTTCATTCCAGGCGGGGCGGTAGGGGCGTTCCGAGGTTAGCGCGTCCCAAACGTCAACTATAGCGAAAATGCGCGCCGAAAGAGGGATCCGCTCACCCTTTAGCCCGCGCGGGTACCCTGAGCCGTCCCATTTTTCATGATGGCAGTAAGGAATATCCAGCGCCGGACGCAGATAGGCTATGGGCGAGAGTAAGTCGTACGCGTATGACGGGTGACGGCGCATGATTTCCCATTCTCCTTCAGTGAGCGGGCCGGGTTTGAGCAGAATCCGGTCGGGGAGGCCCATCTTGCCGATGTCGTGCAGCAGAGCGCCCCGGCGTACATGCGCCAGTTCAGCTTCACTCATTCCCGCAGCGCGCGCCAGTAATATAGTTGTATCAGTTACACGCCGGCTGTGACCATCAGTTTCCTTATCGCGCAGGTCGAGGGCGCGCGACCAGCCCTCAATGGTGGCGTCGTAAGCCAGGGTGAGTTCGATATTGGAAAACAAAATCCTGCTTAAGATAATCGTAAAATTTGAAATTTGCCAATATTTAAGGTGAATATTGGCAAGTAAAATGCTAGAAAAGTTTCTGCCGGCGGCGCTTCCGTGCGCCGCCGGGAAGAAGGTTATACTTTAAACTGCTTTGCCGTATTTTCCAGGTTTAGGCCCATCATTTGAAGTTCTTGAGCGAGGTCGGATATCTTTCCGACAGCCGTGGCCTGCTCTTCCGTTATACCAGAAAAGCTTTGAATTCCGGCCGACATTTCCTGGCTGGCGGCGGCTACGTCCTGCATCTGGGTACCCAGGTCCTGTACCTTCTGAATGATGTCTTTAAAATATGCGCCCACCTCGTTAATCATTTTCTGGGCTGTCTCAAATTCTTTCCTGCTCATATTTATAACCTGCACGGATTGTTCGGCTTCGCTTTGGACACCATTAATCAGACGGTATATTTCTTTAGCTGAGGAGGAAGACTCCGCTGCCAGTTTACGCACCTCGTCGGCCACAACCGCGAACCCCCGGCCCTGTTCACCGGCCCTTGCCGCTTCAATGGCGGCATTCAACGAAAGCAGATTGGTCTGATCAGCGATGCCAGTAATGATGTCTACTATCCGGGATATTTCATTAGTGGAGGCATTGAGTTTGGAAACAACTCTGGACACTTCCTCCGAGACTTCGCCCTGTTTCTTCATTTGCTGCATAATTTGATCGATGTCTGTATTTCCTTTAACTGCTAAATCCGATGCTTCTTTGGAGGCCTGGGCAACGGTATAGGCCCCTCCGGCCAGCTGTTCCACAGTATTGGCCATTTGGCTGATGGTAGCGGCCGACTCTTTGGCGCTGCTGCTAGTCTGTTGAGCCATGGCGGAAAGGTGTTGAACGGCCAGGGAAAGCTGAGCTGATGATGAAAACACCTGCCCAATGACAGTTTTTAAGTTGGTTCTCATATGATTAAAGGCGGTAATAAGCCTGCTCACTTCGCCCGTGCTTTTAATAGTGATGTCGTCCCCCTTGAGGTTGCCCGCAGCCAGCCTGGTCGACTCTTGTTCAAGAAGGATTATCGGTCTGGATAAGGTTCTGGAAACTGCTATGGCTATGACCAATCCAAAAACAATGCTTATAACTATCGCGCCTATCATGGAATTTCTTACCTGGGCTACCTGTTTACCGTTTTCCAGTGATTTTAAATGCATTAATTCTGATTGATAATTGGCAAGTTCGTTAGCATCTTTGATAATAGACTGGATGGTCCCCCTCCTGTTCAAGGTAAAATCAATTACGTTGTCAATTGTCCCCGTATGTTTTACCTCCAGCACCTCTTCCGCATAAATAGTATATGCTGCCAGGTCCTTTTCAATGGTTGCCGCCAGTTCTTTGCTTTTATCGTCATCTGCCATTTTTTTTATGTCTTCCAGAACTTCTTTTGAATTAGCCAGAGTTGCCTGATGTATATCAAGGTATTCCTTGTGGCCGGTTAACAGGTAGGTCCTGAGGTACAGGGCGCTATACTCGAAATCTCCGACTAAAGTCTTGGCCAGCCTCATCATTTCCGAACGATAATTAATCAGGTAGGTGTACGATGTATTTAAAGAGATAATCTGATAAACCCCGAACGCACCTACAAATACTACAAATAACAAAATTGTAGAACAGAGAAGAACCAATTTGGCTTGTAAATTTTTTGCCATTTAAAACACTCCTCACACACTTTCAATATTGAAATGCAAAATGTGACATATTTCACATGTTGTCATAAAAAAATAAATATAAACATTAGCTAATATTTAGAGTTTCTCAATCCCCTTTCATTTCGCGCCGCAGTCCGGTTACCATCACTGCGCCGGGTGCTGTTACCGGCTCTGCTGCGTCGTTCGCTAACGATAACGCCGTGTCTCCACCTGGTTTACTGAATACTTAGTGCGGCCAGGCAAGGTCATGTTATATAGTGGGTGCAATGCCCCCCTGGTAAGGTCTAACCAACCGCCAGTAGCAAGTCCTTGGAGTTTAACAGGTAACTGCTAAATTTA
>JBFMEU010000011.1:0-55806 GCA_040753155.1 Bacillota bacterium | reverse complement strand
ACTTCATTCAGAGGGGGATTCAACCCCCTCTGAATGTTAGCCGAGTCCATACTGGACTTAACCGCCCTTTGAAACCCGCCGCCTACAGAGGCGGGGGTCTTAGGGCGGATTAGTTCAGTGATCAAAAAGCACCGCAAGCGGACATTTGTCTGAAACTTCAGAAATAATAGTTGTTTACTATGTATTCATGTAAATACACGACGACAGCAAAATATTCAGGTATTCAGAATTCAGGAGTCAGGATTCAGAATGGACCGTATAGCTCATACTTCGGAAACGCCATGGATGAACGATAAACCGCAAGTAAGAACAGATGCGCCTTCTGCCATACCAGTAATCTTCAAATGTTTTCGCTGGTTTTCTCATTCTGACTTCTGACTCCTGACTTCTGGCTCCTGAGTAGTTGTAAATATAGAATGAAATTTTGTATAACTTTGGCTTCCTGTCACATAATACACTCACGAAGATTATTTTTTCAAATTCCTTTTGCCGGCCGGGATTAATGTTTTAGGAGGTTGTTACGATATGAACCCAGGCAAAAAAATTATTACCCTTCTTTTAACGGTCTTATTGCTGCTTAGCCTTGCCCCGGGCGGGGCGCCGGCCGCGCTGCCGGGGGAAAACGGGGTGCAAACCGCCACCGCCGACACCGGCGGGCCGGAGACCACCGGCAAATCCGCCGTGATCATGGATGCCCTCTCCGGAAAACTGTTATACGCCAAGGAGCCCGACCAGCGCCTGCCCATGGCCTCGGTCACTAAATTGATGACCCTGCTGCTGGCTGTTGAGGCGGTGGAGCAGGGCAAGGTGTCCCTCACGGACCGTGTGGTCACCAGTGAAAACGCCTGGAGCATGGGCGGGTCCCAAATTTACCTGGAGCCCGGCGAAGAAATGAGTATGGAGGAAATGTTGATTGCCGTGGCCGTTGGCTCGGCCAATGATGCCAGCGTTGCCGTGGGCGAGCACATTACCGGGACCGAGGAAGCCTTTGTGGACATGATGAACCAGCGGGCCGCCGAGCTGGGCTGCAAGAACACCAATTTTGTCAACCCCACCGGCCTGCCGGCGGAAAACCATTACACTTCGGCCAAAGATATGGCCATCATTTTGAAAAAGTGCCTGGACTACCCGCTGTTTATGAGCATCTCTTCGATCTATGAGTACGACCTCCGGGGCGGCGATTTCAAACTGTGGAACACCAACAAGCTCCTCAAGTGGTACAAGGGGGTAGACGCCGGCAAAACCGGGTGGACCAACGAGGCAAGTTACTGCCTGGCCTCCTCCGGCGAGCGTGACGGCATGCGGCTGATTGTGGTGGTGTTGGGCACCACGGAACCCCGGAGCCACTTCCGGGAATCGATTAAACTCTATAACTACGGCTTTGCCAGGTTCACTGCCGTGAAATTGGCCAAGGAAGGCGAGGCCGTTAAAACGGTGAAGGTGTTCAAGGGCGTTGCCGAGCAAGTTGATGCGGTAACCACCGCCCCGGTGGCCGTGGTTGTTCCCAAGGGCGAGGACAAGGACTACACCGGCGCCGTGGCCGTGCCCGACGAAATTACCGCACCGGTAACCAAGGGGCAGGTACTGGGGGACTACCTGGTGACCAGGGACGGCAAGGAAATGTTGAAAGTGCCGGTAGTGGCATCTGCCGGCGTGGAAAAAGCCTCCATCTTCCAGCAGATGTACCGGGTGATGCACAAATTGTACACCTTTGAATAGACCGAAAAGACACAGGAGACACGGGACGGTTCTGTCTGCGTTAACGCAGACAGAACCGTCCCGTGTCTCCTGAATTCTGAATACCTGAATAGTAACAAAGACTTGCCATTAGGGGCAAAATTTGGTAATATTTAGCATGGTACTATGCGAGTTACCAAAAATATTTTGAAGCGCATAGCACTATACAACACATATCCTGGCATCATTGTTACTTTCAGGAGACAAAGGGGGCTAATTTGCCGGTGTTAAAGATGGAAACCAGGGGGGACACCCTGGTGGTGGTTCTGGAGGGAGAACTGGACCTGAGGGTGGCCGACGAACTGCGGAAAAAGCTGGAGGAGTCGCTGAGCGACCTGCCGGTGCGGCACCTGGTGGTGGACCTGTCCCGGGTCTGCTTCGTGGACAGCTCCGGCCTGGGGGTGCTCCTGGGCCGGTACAGGCGGGTGGCGGCGGCCGGGGGCAAGGTGGCCCTCACCGGGGCCCAGCCACAGGTGCGGCGCGTCCTGGAACTTTCCGGCCTGTTCCGGATCATGGGGGAGTACCCCACGCCGGACAAGGCTCTGGAACATATATGTTAGGGGAGTGGTGGCAATGAGGGCCAAAAATAACATGACGCTGGACATCCTGAGCCTGCCGGAAAACCTGTCCTTTGCCCGGGTTACCGTGGCGGCATTCGCCAGTCAATTGGATTTTACCATCAATGATCTGGAGGAACTCAAAGTTGTGGTGAGTGAAGCGGTGGGCAACGCCATCATTCACGGCTACGAGGGCTCCGGCGGTAAAAGGGTGCGCATCGGGGTCACTCTGTACCCCGGTGCCGCCGAAATAGTGGTGGAGGACACCGGCCGGGGGATTGCGGACATCGAGCAGGCCATGATGCCGGCCTTCTCCACCGATCCGGAAAGAATGGGGCTGGGTTTCACCTTCATGAAATCCTTTACCGACGACCTCCGGGTGGAATCGAGGCCGGGGCTTGGCACCAGGGTGACCATGGTCAAAAAGCCGTCCCTGGTGATGCACAGCAAAGTTGCCCAGTAAAGGGGATTAATGATGAGTACCAGACTGCTGGAAATGAATTTGCCCCGCTTCCCCCTGCTCAAGGACGAGGAAATGAGAATGCTGCTGGCCAGGGCCAGGGACGGCGATGAGGCCGCCCGGGAGAGGCTGGTGAACTGCAACCTGAAGCTGGTCTTCAACCTGGTGAAGCGGTTTCAAAACCGCGGCTACGAGCTGGAGGACCTGTTTCAAATCGGCTGCATCGGCCTGATGAAGGCTATAGACAAATTTGACCTAAGCTATAACGTCCGCTTCTCCACCTACGCAGTGCCTATGATCGTGGGGGAAATACGCAGATTTTTACGGGATGACAGCCCGGTCAAGGTCAGCCGCTCCCTGAAGGAATCGGCCTATAAAATTCACCAGATCAAGGACATGCTCACCGGCAAGCTGGGCCGGGATCCCACCGTCAACGAGGTGGCGGATGAGCTGGGGATGAGCCGGGAGGAGGTAGTCTCGGCCATGGAGGCGTCCCAGGCACCGGCCAGCATCTACGAGACCTTGCACCAGGATGACGGCGACCCCATTTACCTGCTGGACCAGCTGAGCAGCCAGGAGGGGGACATCTCCTGGTCCGACCGGGTGGCGGTGAAGGAGCTTTTGGTGGCTTTGCCGGAGCGGGACAGGCAAATTTTAATCTGGCGCTTTTTTGAAGACCGCACCCAGGGGGACATTGCCCGGCGGCTGGGTCTTTCCCAGGTGCAGGTATCCCGCCTGGAAAGGCAGGCCCTGAAAAAATTAAGGGAAGTATTACCAGGCCAGCTCTGAGCATTAAAAGCAGCCCTCCGGTAAATAATAGATATGGTTTAGATACAATAACAAACAATAAAGGGAGGGTGTATATGCACATAAGAGTTGCGGAAATGGTCGGCGAATCCAACGACGGGTGGAAGAGCGCGGTGCAGTCCGCCGTTGCCGAGGCGTCAAGGACCATGAAAAATATTGTGGGTGTTGAGGTGGTCAACTTCACCGCCAACGTGGAGAACGGCCGTCTGGTGGGCTATAAGGCCAATCTCAAAATTGCCCATCACGACTAAATTAAAACATATATTTATCATTCGGGGACACCAGGCATGGTGTCCTTCTCTGTACAGGGGGCAACGAAAAATGGTACAAAAGCGCAAAGTTATCTTGGTTACCGACGGGGACATGGTGGCCCGGGGGGCGGTGCAGCAGGCCGCCGCCAACGTGGGCGCCCGGTGTATCTCCCAGTCCGCCGGCAACCCCACCCCCTTAAGCGGTGAGGAGTTGGTCAACCTGGTGAAGCAGGCCGTCTGCGACCCGGTGGTAATAATGCTGGACGACCGGGGCTCCCCGGGTGCCGGCCGGGGGGAGCGGGCCCTGGCGGTCATTGCCCGGCACCCGGACATCGAGGTGCTGGGCGTCCTGGCGGTGGCCTCCAACACTTGCGGCGCCGAAGGAGTGGAGGTGGATGAGTCGGTGACCTGCACCGGCTCGGTGGTGCGCGCCCCGGTTGATAAGCTGGGGGAAATAAAAAATGGCGCCGGGGGAAAACTAAACGGTGATACCGTTGACGTGCTCAACGACCTGAGCATACCGGTGGTGGTGGGGATTGGCGACATCGGTAAAATGGACGGGGCGGACGACATCACCGCCGGCGCCCCGTTGACCACCCGGGCGCTGCGGGAAATCATCGACAGGAGTGGATTTAATGGTTCCGGGAGCAGAGCATAAGCATGCCCTGAGCAGGGATTTGGACAGCAACCTGGCCCAGTTGGAGCGGGTTATGGCCATCGAAGAAAATTTTGACATCATCAAGCGGGAGCTGATTATCGGCGGCAAAAAAGTGGCCCTGATTTTCGTGGACGGGCTGACCAACGACGAAATCGTCACCCTGGTGCTCAAGCACGTGCTGGAACTGGGCGACCGGGATCTGTCCATCGACGCCTTTGAAAAATTGTTCAGCCGGCACCTGAACTTTCTCGAAGTAAACCCGGCGGAATACCTGGAGGACATTGTGAACATGGTGCTGTCCGGCCCCCTGGTCCTGCTGGTGGACGGCAGCAACCGGGCGATTATCATGGACGCCCGCATCTACCCGGCCCGCAGCCCCGATGAGCCGGACCTGGAAAAGGTGGTCCGGGGTTCCCGGGACGGCTTCACCGAAACCCTGGTCTTCAATACGGCCCTGATCCGCCGCCGGGTGCGCGACTCCAAGTTGCGCATGATTTACATGCAGGCCGGCAGCCGGTCCAAAACCGATATTATTATCTCCTATATAGAAGACATCGCCAACCCCGGCCTGGTGAACAGCATCAAGGAAAAGGTGAAGCACATCAAAATTGACGGGCTGCCTATGGCGGAAAAGGCGGTGGAGGAGCTGATCACCCCTGGTTCCTACTGGAACCCCTTCCCCCGGGTGCGCTACACCGAGCGGCCCGATGTAGCGGCCATGCACCTGCTGGAGGGGCACGTGCTGGTGCTGGTGGATACCAGTCCCAGTGTAATCATCGCGCCGTCCACCTTCTTTCATCACCTGCAGCACGCCGAGGAGTACCGCCAGAGCCCCATGGTGGGCGCGTACCTGCGCTGGGTGCGGTTTGCGGGCATTGCTATCAGCCTGCTCCTGCTGCCGCTGTGGCTGTTGTTTGCCCTGCACCCGGGCCTGTTGCCTCCGGCCCTGGCCTTCATCGGCCCGGCGGAAGTGGGCCGGGTCCCGTTGATTGTCCAGTTTTTGATTGCCGAACTGGCCATCGACATGGTGCGTATGTCCACCATCCACACGCCGTCCCCCTTGGCCACCGGCATCGGCCTGATTGCGGCGCTGCTAATCGGGGACATCGCCATCACCGTGGGGCTGTTCGCGCCCGAGGTGGTCATGTACATCGCCGCCGCGGCCATCGGCACTTTCTTGACCCCCAGTTACGAGCTGAGCCTGGCCATCCGCCTGGTGCGGATCGGACTCTTGGTCCTGGTGGCCGCCTTCAGCTGGGTGGGCCTGCTGGTGGGCCTGGGCGCCTTCATCGTGTCCTTGGCCTTCATGCGCTCCTTCGGTGTCCCCTACCTGTGGCCGCTGATACCCCTCAACTTCAAGGCGCTGCTCAGTGTGCTGATCCGGGCGCCGGTACCCATAACCAACACCCGGCCGGGCATCCTGCACCCCCAGGACCCCGACCGCCAGGTGCTGGCCGGGGCCGCCCACAAGCCCTGGCGCCCGGGCCGGGGCAAGAAGAAGAAGTAAACGGGGGAACAGGCTGCTTTTTCGCAAAGCGAAAATAGCAGCCTGTTCCTTTTTTGCGGTAAAAGATGAAAATTAATTTTCAGGATAAAATTAAAAATCAAGCAGGAAATTTCTGTTTAAGATTTTATATTTATGATAACACCGCGCCTAACACCGGTATCACTGAATATACGATTAGTTGAAATTAGTAAATTGCTGGAAGCATATTCTCGGGGCATTCTGACTCCTGACTCCTGACTCCTGAATTCTGAATACCTGAGTAGTTACTAGTTAAATACTATTACGGGCATCAAGGGAGCAACATATTATGGACAAGCATAAACAAATTAATAATTTTCTTGGTGCGAGGCTGGTTGCCGATGGCATTATCAGCCAGGGTCAGCTTGACGATGCCCTTAGTGCCCAGAATATGGAAAAAGGCAAGCGGGGCTTGTTGGGAAAAACATTGGTGCGTTTGGGGTATTGTACCGAAGATGATATCGCCAGGGCGATTGCCAGGCGGGCAGGCATACCATTCATCTCCCTGGAGACTTATACCGTGGATGCCGCCGCGGTGGCAACCATACCCATTGAGGTTGCCAAAAGATACCATGCGCTCCCCATTGCCTTTGAAGGCAACAGACTGGTGGTGGTGATGCAGCAGCCTTACGACATCATGGCCCTTGATGACCTGCGGATTCTCACCGGCTATGACATCAAACCTGTGATTGCGCCGGACAGCGAGCTGGATGCGGCCATGGAAAAATACAGCCGGGCCGGCCTGGGATTTGAACATGAAGTCGATGACGAAGCGCCGGTTGAAGATGCCGGCGTTGAGATGGATGAATCCGGCGAAAGGCCGGCGGTACAACTGGCCAACATGATCATTGCCCAGGCGGTCGGCGCCAAGGCAAGCGATGTACATATCGAGTCCTATGAAAAATACCTGCGCGTACGTTTTAGAATTGACGGGGTGCTGCACGACACCATGCAACCTCCGAGGCGGATGCACGCCTCCCTGGTGTCACGGCTCAAAGTTATGGCCAACATGGATATAGCAGAGCGCAGAATTCCCCAGGACGGCAGGATGTCTCTCCGGCTTGAGGGCAGAAACATCGACATCCGGGTGGCCTCCCTGCCCGGCAGTTACGGCGAGCGGGTGACCATGCGCCTGCTGGACCGCTCCGGAAGCATTATAACCCTGGAACAACTGGGCATCGATCCGGCGATACTCTCCAGGTACAAGGAGTCCATCAAACTGCCCTACGGATTTGTCCTGGTCACCGGCCCCACGGGCAGCGGGAAAAGCACCACCCTGTATGCCAGCCTGGCGGCCGTGGACAAGGTGGCTAAAAACGTAATCACCGTAGAAGATCCTGTGGAATACAGGATGGAAGGCATCAACCAGATTCAGATCAATCCCAAGGCGGGCCTCACCTTTGCCTCGGGGCTGCGGTCCATCCTGCGCAGCGACCCGGATATCATTATGGTGGGGGAAATCAGGGACAAGGAGACGGCGCGTATTGCTGTTGAGTCGGCTCTTACCGGCCACCTGGTGCTCTCAACCCTGCATACCAACGACGCTGCCGGGGCCGTCAGCCGCCTGACAGAAATGGAAATCGAGCCCTTTCTCACCGCGTCATCCCTGGCCTGTGTAATGGCCCAGCGCCTGGTCCGGAAGCTCTGCTCCAACTGCAAGGCGTCCTATGTTATGACGCGCCAAGAATTGGAAGCCGTACCCGGCTTCCCCCTGCAAGAGGGGGAAGATAAAATAATCCTTTACCGCCCCAGCGGCTGCATGAGGTGCAGCAACACCGGCTACCGGGGCCGCCTGGGAGTATACGAACTGTTAAATGTTTCAGAAAAAATCCAGCGGCTAACCCTGGAGCGGAAATCGGCACGGGAGATTAAGGACACCGCGGTGGCGGAGGGTATGGTAACCCTGCGCCGGGACGGATTACTGAAAGTCAGGCAGGGCATCACCTCGCTGGAAGAAATAATGAGGGTGGTTTTATGATCCAGCAAAACAGTCCTATCCTGGACGAAATTCTCAGCAGAACGGTGCAGATGAACGGTTCGGACCTGCACCTCACCGCGGGGCTGCCCCCGATGGTCCGCGTTTTCGGCGAACTGGCGCCCATGGACATGCAGAAACTGGCGCCCCAGGACATTGAAGACTTGATCCTGCCCATTTTGGAACCCCACCAGAGGGAGGCCCTGGATAAGGCCCTGGAACTTGACCTGTCCTATTCCATACCCGGCCTCAGCCGCTTCAGGGGCAACATCATGTGGCAGCGGGGCTCCCTGGCGGTAAACTTCAGGGTGGTCGCCTTCAGCATCCCCCGCATGGAAGACCTGGGCCTGCCGCCGGCGGTAAAGGATCTTGCCCGCCTGCCCCGGGGCCTGGTGCTGGTAACCGGCCCCACGGGCAGCGGCAAGTCAACAACCCTGGCCTCCATAATTGACATGATCAACAAGGAACGGAGCCTGAACATAGTCACCATTGAGAACCCCATTGAATTTCTGCACGCGCATAAAAAGTCAATCGTCAAACAGCGGGAGGTGGGCACCGACACCCATTCCTTTGCCAATGCCCTGCGTCACGTGCTGCGCCATGACCCGGACGTGATCCTGGTGGGTGAAATGAGGGATTTGGAATCTATTTCCATAGCACTTACCGCTGCGGAGACCGGACACCTGGTGTTCTCAACCCTGCATACCCAGACGGCGGCTCTGGCCGTACACCGGATTGTGGATGTGTTCCCCACCGGGATGCGCAATCAGGTCAGCCAGCAGCTGGCCGACTCCCTGCAGGGCATTATTGCCCAGCAGCTGCTGCCCCGGACCGACGACCGGGGGAGGGTGGCCGCCATTGAGCTGTTGCTGAGCACTCCGGCGGTAAGGAACCTGATCCGGGAGGGCAAGGAGCACCAACTGTACACAGTGATGCAGACGGGGCGCGCCATGGGCATGCAGACCATGGACCAGTCCCTGGCGGACCTGTGTACAGCCGGGATAATCACCCGGGATATGGCGCTGTCCCGCTGTGTGGACCAGACGGAGCTGGAGCGCTCCCTGCGCAAAAGCAATATGTTTGGCGCTTAATTGATTAGACGGGAAGGTTGATAGTATGCCCTTATATGCCTACGAGGCCATGGACAAGGCCGGCTCGCCCTTGACCGGCAAGGTGGATGCGGAGCACGAGCTTATGGCCGCGTCCCGGTTGCGCAAAATGGGTTACACCGTCTTGGAAATAGCCGAGGTTAAGGAATCACCCCTGCAAAATCTGTTTAAGCTGCGCCGCAAGATAGCCCTGGGGGATATCCTGTTCTTTACCAGGCAGCTGGCGGCCATGCTGGCGGCGGGCATACCCCTGACCCGCTGCCTGTACACCCTGAGCGGCCAGTCCGAAAACCCGGAAATGGCCAGGATCCTGAACGAGGTAGCGCGTAACGTTGAAGGCGGCATGAGCATATCCGAGTCAATGCGCGGCTACCCGGAAGTGTTTACCTCCATGTATGTGGATATGGTCAAGGCGGGGGAAGTGGGGGGCGCTCTGGAGGAAATGCTCGGCCGCATGGCCGACCAGCTGGAGAAGGACAAGCAGCTGCGGGACAACATTCGCTCGGCCACCATATATCCCATTGTAATCCTGGTCTTCGCCGGCTGTGTGCTGCTGTTGATGATGTTTTTCATCGTGCCTGTCTTCGTGGGCTTTTTCCCGGCCGGCCAGCCCCTGCCCCTGCCCACTAAAATCGTCATTGGCCTTAGCGAGTCCCTGCGCCACTTCTGGTATGTTTACCTGCTGGGCCTGGTCCTGGCGGTGCTTGGTGTACGCATGTACACCGCCAGCGAGCACGGCCGCAGGCTGCTGGACCGGATGAAATTCCGGCTGCCGGTGTTTGGAAACCTTTTCAAAAAAGCCACTATTGCCCGTTTTACCCGGACCCTGGCCACCTTGCTGGCCGGCGGCGTGCCGGTACTCCAGTCTCTGGACGCGGCCGGGCCGGCCTCCGGAAGTATCAAGCTGGCCGAGGTGATCAAGGAGGCCGGTGAGCAAATCCAGGAGGGCCGGGGTATTGCCCCGCCCCTGGCTAAAAGCGGCTTTTTCCCGCCCATGGTGGTAGACATGGTTTCCGTGGGTGAGGAAACGGGCCAGTTGTCCGCCCTGCTGGGCAGGGTGGCCGGCTTTTACGAGGACGAGGTGGCCACCATGACCAAGGGTCTGACCTCCCTCATTGAGCCTATCATGATTATCATTGTAGGCTGTCTAATCGGCGCTATTCTGATTTCTGTCTACCTGCCGATTTTCTCAGTTGTCACATCCATGGGGGGATAACAGTGGTGACAGATTTGGGGCGCCAGCCCGCGGCAACCGCAAACCAGGAGCTGGAAGAGGCCGCTCTGGCCTATAGCCGCAACCGGGGGAAGGATGAATTGCGCCGGGTGGTGGAAGCCGGCGCCCGGCTGGTGCGCCACTTCGCCAACCTTTATGCGCCGGCCCGGGCCTGTGACGACGTGGTTCAGACCGGCTATGAGGGCCTGCTGAAGGCGGCGGGCCGGTATGATCCGGGGCGGGGCACAGCCTTTGCCACCTATGCCAGCCACTGCATCATGGGTGAGATCAGGCACTACATCCGTAAAGAAGCCACATTTTACAGGCCGGGTCGGGTGGCCGGCCTGCAGGGCCGGGTAAGCCTGGCGGTGGAGGAGGGTATTCATTCCACGGGCGAGGCGCCCTCCCTGGACATGATTGCCGCGTCAGTCAACGTGCGCCGGGAAGGCATAATCCAGGCGATGCGGGCGGGGTGGGTCGACCTGGGAGAAGTGGACCTGTCAAAAATACAAAACCAGAGATATGAGAGTTTTCGGTTGCCCATAGAGGACCAAATTGCCCTGGAGCAGGCCCTGAACAAGCTCAGCGATCTGCAGCGCCGGGTAATTGCCCTGCTTTACTACCGTGATCTAACCCAGACCGAGGCCGCGGCCGAACTGGGCCTCACCCAGCGTAAGGTTTCTCGCATCCTGCGGCAGAGCCTGAATCAGATGGCCAAGATTATGGCTTAAACCAAGAGGTAACTACTCAGGAGTCAGGAGCCAGAAGTCAGGAGTCAGAATGAGAAAACCAGCGAAAACATTTGAAGATTACTGGTATGGCAGAAGGCGCACCTGTTCGTACTTGCGGTTTATCACTGAACTAATCCGCCCTAAGACCCCCGCCTCTGTAGGCGGCGGGTTTCAAAGGGCGGTTAAGTCCAGTATGGACTCGGCTAACATTCAGAGGGGTTGAATCCCCCTCTGAATGAAGTCTCGTTCAACCATGGCGTTTCCGAAGTATGAGCTATACGGTCCATTCTGAATTCTGACTCCTGAATTCTGAATGCCTGAATAGTAACACCAAGAGTCTCCCCTGCCGTAAACGGCGTCACGAATTATGAAAACTGCGAGTTCAGATATTAGGTAAAAGTTGGAGGAGTTGGCTTTATATGGGACTATTCAAGTCAGATGGCGCCATCGGCCTGGATCTGGACACCGGGATTATCCGCGCTGTCGAATTGAGGGGCACAGCCGCATCGGCCGCCCTGACGGCCGCGGGAAGTATTGAGATTCCCGAGGCCGCGGTGGTGGAAGGGATGGTGGCCGATCCGGAGGCTGTGGCCGGCGCCCTGAAAAAACTGTGGGGCGAGGCCCGGCTTCGCAGCAGTAAAATTGTACTGGGCGTTTCCAACCAGGGCGTGTTCATGCGCATGGCCACTTTTCCCAAAGTACCGGATAACAAGCTGGCCCAGGTGCTGCGTTTTCAGGCCGGCGACTACTTTCCCATCCCCATGCCCCAGCTGGTGCTGGACCATGCGGTGGTGGGCGAGCTGGAAGGGGAGGGCGGCCCGGCGCTGGAAATCCTGCTGGTGGCCGCCCGGCGCGATATGCTGGAAAAAAGCCTTAAGGCGCTGGCCGGCGCCTCATTCAACCCTGCCGTGGTGGACGCCTCACCCCTGGCCCTGATGCGCACGTTGCCGGAGTCGCAACTGGCGGGAACGGTACTGCTGACTGACATGGCCAACGGCATTAGCAGTCTGCTGCTGGTGGCCGGGGGGGTGCCGCGCTTCGCCCGGGTGATTCCCCACTCTCTGCATTCATATGCCAGGGAAATAGGCGCCCACCTGGCGGATGTTCTGAATGCCGTTCAGCAGGTGGCGGCGGCCCGGGGAAACGGGCAGGCTGAGGACATCAGCACCGGGCCGCCCGGGGGTTGGGGTGTGGCGCTGGCGGCGGAAATACGCTCCTCCATCGGCTACTACCTGACCCAGAGCGGCGGCGGCCAGGTGGACAGTGTGATCCTGAGCGGGCGCGGTGCCCGGGTGGGAGGTTTGGCCGAAATCCTGCAAGAAGAATTGGAGGTTCCGGTCAGGATGGCCAAACCCCTGGCCAGGCTCGGCGGGCCCACCCGGGTCCAGGGATTGAACCTGGAACAGGAGGGGCCGGACTTTGCCGTCAGTATTGGCCTGGCCCTGCGCGGATTGGAGGACTGAGGCATGAGCATAAGAATTAATTTGCTCCCCCCGGAGATGGTGGCCAGGCAGGAGCAAAAACAAGTTCAGCGCCAGCTGATCACCGCCGGCGGCATAGTCCTGGTGTTTTTTGGGGCCGTCTTCGGCACACTGTTTGCCGCCACTCTCTTTACCAGGGCCGAGGCTAATCAAATTAAGGAGCAGCGCCAGGCTGTGGAGCGGGAGGCCGGGGTATATGAACCTTACGCCGCAATGCAAAATCGGATTTATCACCTCGAGGGTCTGATGCAAAAAGTGATGGGCACGACTCCCGACTGGCTGGCGGTTATGACTGATATCGGCCTGTACATACCGGTAAACGTGTGGCTGACCGACTTTACGGCCAGCTATGAGAACGACCCGTCCGGGCAAGAACAGAGTGGGGCCGGCCCCGCCGGGGAAATTGTAATCAGGGGGCTGACCTACGACCACTACGCGGTGGCCGGCTGGCTGGAAGAAATAAAGGCGGCGCCGGAGATTCACGATGTGCTCTGCCAGTTTTCCTCCGCCGAGGATTACCAGGGGGAGGCCATGGTGCGTTTTGAAATCAAAGCCGGCCTGCAGCCCCGGGCCAACAGCCCCGCGGCGGGAAAGGCGGGTGATTAGCGGTGCTGGAAAAAATGCGTGCTCCCAGTACGGCGATGGTGGCGGCAATCGGTGTGGCGGTCCTGGCCCTGATGCTTTTCCTGGTTTACAGCCAGGTCATGGCGCTCAAAACGGCCCGGCAGGCGGTGGCCGACGAGCAGGGGGCCTATGCCGCGGCCCGGCAGCGCCTCCAGGAGCTGATTCTGATCAAGGATAATGCTTCCGTCATGGAAGAAAAGTTGCGCCGGTATGAGCATATGCTGCCCAACACTCCCGATGAGAATACCTTGATTGACATGCTGGGGAATTATGGCTCCGCCTCCGGCACAAAACTTCTTTCAGTCCGCTTTGGCGCACGGGAGGACAGGGGGGAATATACGGAAATGCCGGTGGAAATAGCCTATGAGGGGCGTTACCACGACCTGTTGGAATTACTTGCGCAGCTTCAAAGCGGGGAGCGGGCGCTGCGCATCGAGGCGGTGAAAATAGGCCGGGGAAGGGATGACCTGCCCCGGGTAAGGGTGGACATTGACGCCAGTGCTTTCTTCGTACCCCGGTGAGGCAGGGTTCAGGCAGTGCCTAGATTTACATTTTTCCGGCTTGGCGAAAGGGATGGTGCAGCCCGTGGAACAGGTAAATACAAATAGGCGGGAACAGTTGAACAACATCATAGAAAAATTCAAAAAGGGCGGCCATAAATATCTTCTTTATGTTGCCGCAGGGATTTTACTGGCCGTTATAATCGGCGGCCTCAGTGTAAGCAAGGGCTGGGTGGGGCAGACCCGCGAGTCCGCCGGCGTTCCGGGCGAAAGCGGCGGCGCGGGGGCCCAAACCCTGACTTACCTGCCGGAAACACACCGGACGGTGGAAGAAAGCCAGCCGCGCGCCGGGCTGTCACCCGAGCAATTGAGGGACCCTTTTGCCGGCGCCATGGCCCTCAGGGGGGTAATCCTGGGCGGCGACGGCGGCGACCTGGCGGTCATTGAAACCGGGAGCACCGCCTATATAGTGGGCAAGGGGGAGAAAATCGCCGGGGACTGGACGGTGGCGGACATCAAGAGCGGGACCGTCCTCTTAAAATCGGATAACCGGGAATTGCAATTGGAATTCAGCGGCCGGGCCACGGACCCGACCCCCCGTCAGGAACCGGAAAAAGAAAGCAGTACGGGCGACGAAGGGGAGGTTGAAGAGCGATGACTAATAATTACTGGTTCAATAACAGGCCTAAAATAGCCGTAAGCGTCCTCTTGATTATATCGATTCTGGCCGGCGGCGGGGTGTTTTTCAGCGGAACTGCCACCGCCGCAGCCCTGGAAACCCCGTCTCCGGTGCTGGGGGCAACTGATTCCGTTCTCAGTTCAAGCAGCGGGCAAAAAATAACCCTGGAGGTAAGGAACATTGACCTGCGGGATTTGTTATCCGCCCTAGCCGTGAAAATGGGTGTGAGCATCGTGCTGCTGGAGAGCAGCCCCGGCAAGGTTACCCTGCAGTTAAAGGACTCCTCCCCCGGGGAAGCGCTGGAACTGGTGCTGCAGAACCAGGGGCTGGCCTACCTGCAGCAGGGGGATATCATCATAGCCGGAAAGCCGGAAAACCTGCGCAAGGACTTTTTCAGCCAGATGGTCCTAACCCGGTTTAATACATACTTCATATCATCATCGGAATTGTCGGGTTTAATAGAGGAGCTTGGTCTGTCCCTGAAAAGTATAACCATAGGCGCCAATCCAAATGTAATTTGGGCCGAGGGGACGGTGCAGGAACTCAAAAAAGTGCGGGAGCTGATTTATGCCGTGGATACGGCGGAAAACCAGCAGTCCCTGGAGTATAAAACCCTGACCCTGACCCAGATCTCGCCGGACAGGGCGGTGGAAATCCTGTACGAGGCCGGGATTGAGGTAAAAAAGTTCGTTCTTCTGGACAACCGGCTGCTGGTTTTCGACCGGGAGTTGTTCCCCCGCTGGGACCAGGTGGAAACATTGTTCGAGAGCCTGGATGTGCAGGGGGCCAGTAAACAGAAAGCCTTTGTGTATCAGTTAAAAAACATCACGGCCAAAGACGCGGCAGAGAGACTGGAGGAATTTGCATTTGAGGAAGTAAAGACCATAACTCCTAATTATGAACAGTTTGGCAAAGAAGTAATTGTTATCTGCCCGCCCTACCTGGAGAGCCAGGTGCGGAGCGCCCTGGTCACCCTGGACGGCGCGCGCCAGAAGGTAAGGGTGCCTGTTGATACAAAAACCGGCCCCGGCGCCCACCAGGGTCTCAATGCCAAGCGCAGTCTACTCAGTGAGCTAAGTGGAGTGCCGGTTGGGAGTATGTACATTTCCAGCAACCTGTCAGGGGACAGTAATGCGCCGGAGTATGTGCTGTGGGTGGAGGAAACGCCGGATAAAGTTCAGTTGATTAAAAACCTGATTGATGAGATGTAAAGCTAGGAAAAAATGTGCCGAATTAATTGATATAGCGGTTGAATGATTGTCTAGATTTGGCGGTAAATGGTATAACGTTATATGAAAGAAATGATTTTGCGAGAGGAGGTGAAATAATGTTTTGGAAATTATGTAAAGCCATGAAGGACAACAAGAAAGGCTTCACTCTGGTTGAATTGATGGTGGTTGTTGTTATCATCGGTATTTTGGTGGCGATTGCTATACCGATTTATAACAATACACAGAATTCAGCAAGCAGAAATGCAGTCGAGGCAAATCTAAGGACTATAGATGGTGCAATTCAATCTTATAAGGCTGCAAATGCTGGAGCGAATCCGGCTGACATGGCTGCTTTAGTGCCCAATTACTTAGCTGCTACACCTTCTGGTCCAGGTGCATTGGCATCAACTGATTATACTGTTGATACCAATAAACGGGCTGCAGTAACGCTTCCTGCAAATGCTTTCGGTAGCACTCTTGCGGCAGGCGATTATAATCTAGAAGAACTTACTTGGTAGTTTGTTGGGAGGGCAGTTGGGAGGGTGCCAGGCACCTCACTTGTCAACTTATTTTCAGAGTAAGAACAGCCCTCCTGCCTGAATGGTGGGGGGCTTTTCTTTAAAAGCGGTACCATTTGGGGGTGAATCATCGGGAGTGTAAATAAATCCGTGTAGTGCGATCGGGCAAGGTCGCTAAGTCTAGTGGGTGTATAGTGTCTGAGTGCCATCTGAGGGTGCCAGGCACCTCACTTGTCATTGGGCAGGAGGCCACGGGCACGGGATGGTGCCAGGCACCTCCAGGCATTTGGGATGGAGGATGGTGCCAGGCACCTCACTTGTCCCACTTGTCAACTTATTTTCAGAGGAACAGCCCTCCTGCCTGAATGGTGGGGGGCTTTTCTTTAAAAGCGGTACCATTTGGGGGTGAATCATCGGTTTTATCATGGGTAAGAGCTAATTATTATTTTTATTATTCTAGTTTTCCAGTTCTTTCTTTAGTTCTTTCTTTAGTTCCAATACGGTTTCCAGGGATAGTCCGGTTATTTCTGCTACGTCTTGCACAGGTAAGCCCTTTTCCAAAGCAATCATTGCAACCTCAACTTTGCCTTCAACTTTGCCTTCAGCCTTACCTTCAACCCTGCCTTCTAGTAATGCCTGCTTCCTCATCTCATCCAGCGTACGCTCAATGTTGGTGATCATTTTTTCCACCTCCAGTGGACTGAGATGGTGCCAGGCACAATTGAGTACCCCTCGCCAAAGCGGATCCGTGAACCGTTTCAGGTGACCATGCTGACCGAGATGGATAAGGAACAAAAGCGACTTTTTGAGGCATTGAACGAGAACGTATCTAGATACGTTCTCGATAAGGGCAACCGTAAGGCTACCCCGATTATCCCCGGCAGAACCCCGTCAGGCGCTCAGGTTGGTCTCCAACAGAGCCCTATCCTCCTGACGGGTAAGAGCCATTAATAGCTTAACCGGTTATAGCGGGATCAAACCGTTTACACGAATTTATTTACACTCCCGAATGAGTGTCCGGATTCCGCCGGAATATGCAGCGTACACAATCAAAGCGGAAGCCATGCCCAATTTCAACGGTCAGCGTGCACAATTACTGCGGTCAAAATGCACAATCCGGCCCGGCCGTATTCATTTGAGCTAATTTAATCTGTACCATCGATGAAAGAGATTGCTTTGCCTACTCATGTTTAGAAATCTCAAATAAGGACTGTAACCAATTTTGACGTCCATGGAGTACGCGGGCAATAACTATTTTGTCATCCAGCACCCGATAGAAAATTATATAGGAATTTTGCACAATTCGCCTGTAGCCGCGCTCGGCTCCGGGGGCATCTTCCTCGGGCAAAACGGCCCCTTTCTCCGGAAAATCAGCTAACTGCGCGATAGCGTTATATATACGCGTGCGCAGCATTTCCGCCGCTTTTTTATTATCCTGTGAGACATAAGAGAAGATGCTGTCAATGTCATAGTAGGCAGCTTCAGAAAGCAGGATCTTTTTAGGCATCTTCAATTCTCTTTTTTAGCGCCGCAAAGATTTCTTCAAAATCTCTCAGTTGCTTTCCGTCGGAGATTTCCCGGTCAACATCCGCTAGCATTCTGCCTACCCGCTGTCTGGCGAGCATTTTTTGAAAAGCCTCATAACTCATCACCACCAAGTCAGCCTCACCGTTTTTGGTAACGATTATCGGAGCTTGTGTTTCATGGCAAAGCTTGGAAAATGTATTATAGTCATGGCGTATGGTGCTGGATGGCTTTATGTCCATAATGAACGGCTCATCTGTCTTCATTTCGCCCACATCCTTTGTCATTATTATGACAATATTATAGCATTCCTGCTTTGCGCTATTCAAGAGGGAAGGGGAGGGAAGGAGGGAAGTGTGCCAGGCACCTCACTTGTCAACTTATTTTCAGAGTAAGAACAGCCCTCCTGCCTGAATGGTGGGGGGCTTTTCTTTAAAAGCGGTACCATTTGGGGGTGAATCATCGGTTTTATCATGGGTAAGAGCTAATTATTATTTTTATTATTCTAGTTTTCCAGTTCTTTCTTTAGTTCTTTCTTTAGTTCCAATACGGTTTCCAGGGATAGTCCGGTTATTTCTGCTACGTCTTGCACAGGTAAGCCCTTTTCCAAAGCAATCATTGCAACCTCAACTTTGCCTTCAAGTTTACCTTCAGCCTTGCCTTCAGCCTTACCTTCAGCCTTACCTTCAGCCTTGCCTTCAACCCTGCCTTCTAGTAATGCCTGCTTCCTCATCTCATCCAGCGTACGCTCAATGTTGGTGATCATTTTTTCCACCTCCAGAAGTTCTGTTTCATCCAGCACGCGGTCAATTTCCTTTTGCAGCGTTACTGGCAATTTGCGCTTAATTACGTTCCTCAGCCATACTATTATTTGCCGGAATTGTTCCGGTTCCATTTCCTTCATTACGTGGGTTAGCTTCTTAAGCCGGGCTACCAGTTCTCTCGGCTCAACGGTCTGGTCCAGATAGAACACGCTAGACACCACGTTGGCCGCCCGGTGCAGGTCTTCCTCGCTGTAGCGAACGACGTCAAAGAGGATGTATGAGAAGTCCAGCAAGTACCCGGGGAACTTTTCTTGCCCAAACTGGTACTCTCTAAAGCTTCTGTTTGCCGTCCAGCCTTTCTTACCATTGTATAGAACGGCTGGCACTATAGGCGGCAGTTTAAAGCCCTTGCGTTTCCACTCTTTTTCCGGGGTGTTTTTGAAAATGTCTCGCCATATTTCAACCATGTATTGCAGCAAGCGGAAGGGCATGGTGTGGTCCACGGTCGACTGCAGCTCCAAGAGTACATAAAAGATTATTTCGGTATCGCCGAGCCGCATCCTGTACACGATGTCAGCCTCTTTGTCGCTAAAGTCCTGCTGTACGTAGGACTTGTTGACGAGCGTCAGGTCGCCCTCTTTTATTTTGCGCACCCAACCATCTGTCACGAAGGTCTGCAGCAGTTCCAGGAAGATCCTTTTGTCGGTCAACAGCTGCCTGTATCCTTTATCGTGTGCGTGGTGGGGCAATCTTGTTGCTAATTTAGTTCGGTCTGGCAATTTTTTTCACTTCCCTTATTGGTATTAATTATATCATGATGGCAGCCGGGGTAACAGGGGGAAGCTGAGTATGGCAGGCGCCCAACTTATTACGAGGTTGGCGTTAATATTTTCCAGTTCAAGACAGGAAAATACAGCTGAAACATAGGTATCCGGAATCGATAGTGGCGTTATCGGCTACAACAGCAGCGACCAGGGCATAACGGCAGATGTTGTTAACCCGTCGGGGCACTCCCTTGGAACACTGGTAGATTAACTGTATGGCGTCGTCCGTGAAAATCTGCTGGAAGCAAGGGGGGGTTCTTTTACTTTTCTCTTTTTAGTAAGGCATAAGCAAAAAAAACATAGCCGTGTATTGACACTAACTAGAGCATAGGGTATACTTATCTTATGCACGTGTATTGACACTATTCTAGAAAGGGGTAAAAAAACTGAATGAAACAATAACTACATTAGCATTTATGCAGGAAGTATTAAAATCTTATAAAAAAACCGCTTCTTTGCAGAAGACAGCTGATGAACTGAAAATTTCATATGCAAAGGTTAGAAAAATTCTTATTACATTAGGGGAATATACAACGGATTTTAGCCTGGAGGTTGGAAAAAGAAGAAGCATGGGTAAAAGTATTTTAGAAATTGCTGATGAATTGAATACTTCAACAAACAGAGTTACTGCATTCTTGCCATATGAAAAAAATCTTTATACTGGTCCGGAACTAACAACAGATGCTAAAAAGAGTAAAGTATATAGAAAAAGAATTAGAATTGCCCGTGAAAAGTTTGTAAGCAGAGCAATGAATAAAGATGAAAAAAGAAATTTATCAATAAGAAAGGAAAAGTTTATGACAAATGAATGTTATAACAATGCAAATGCGTTTAAAACAGTACATCTTCATTTGGAATTAAAAAATGACCATTTAGATGACGGAGAGAAAGCGATTCTGCGTAAATACGGAGAATCATCAACAGGAGACTCAATCAGTAGAAATATTTTAATTCCATCAGATATGCCCCTTCATAATTTGCACTATGCTATACAGAGATTATTTGGATGGCAGAATTCTCATTTACGCAGATTTGTTCTGCCTGAGGAAATCTATAACAGGCTGACAGGTGGAACTGTAAAAGGGTGGGCTGATTTAGTGGGTATACTTTTTCAGCCTCCTAGCGAGTGTGAGCACGATCTTTTTTGGAATGATGACTACCAAAGTGGGAGCATAAAAACATGGCTTAAGAAAAAGTATACAGGACCATACTTCTTCCATGGCATTACGGAAGATTATGAATGGGCTCAAAATGATATTAAACAATTAATTGAGCGTTTCCCAATTCTTGAGGTTAAGGAATCTTTTAGTGATTATATGAATAGGAGCAAGGGGAAGGATAAGGCAAAACGAATTATAAAAAAAGCACCACTTCTTGAATTAACTCTGGAAGAAATGAACAATTCCATTATTATGGATAGTGGAACAGAGAGCTTGCTTGAACGACTTGAAGCAGCAACGGTTCTGGCTTTCAAAGATGAAGATGTTTGTAATGATAATGGTATCTTTCCAGTAACACATAAACTAATCTACAATTATGATTTTGGAGATGATTGGACAATAACCATTACTAAGGAAAAGGATTGCATGGAATTACTTCAAAAAGGCTATATTTCAAAGGATGAACTATTAGAGGCAGAAGCGACAGTATTGACAAAACATAAGCCTGTATGCATTCATAAGGACGGAGTATTTGTTTTTGATGATGTAGGAGGGTTGCATGGCTTTATACGTTTCCTGAAGAAGATTTATGAAGGTGAAGACAAAGAAGAACGAAGTAATTATAAGGTATGGGCACAAAGTCTTGGGTGGAGCAAGAGAAAAATATCAAATAAACTGATTTTGTAGAGGGCGCCAAGGTCTCGGCAGGCCATGCGGCTGTGTTACAGCCCTAAAAATTGAATAACCTGGTTATTCGTCCTTTGGTTTTCCTCCAGGGATATCTCGCGGATTGACCTGATTATCCGCTGGGGTGGCAGGCGCAGGCTGAGCGGATTTTTACCGGTGCAGTCAATCTATGCGGATTTTTATATCGTAGACGACTTATGGCCGGATTTTAGACGGAGCACTTCTATGACGCTTTGTCCTGGTATGAAATCCAGGACGTGACATTGGCGGATGATTGTCAAAAAACTAACCACGGGTCTACGTACAATATAATAAGCTATCGGGGAAGGCCCTATTTACTTAAATACAAAGTTCTGATTGCTTCCATCCAGACCAGCGGTTCAGCCTTGCTAATCTCACGGTGCTTTTCTTCCCCAACCTTGATCTTTAAAAAATCGTCAATTGTACCGTTTTCTTGATACATAACGATTTCCTCCAGGGAGCATTCTTCAAAAGCTTTGATTAGAATATCTCCAAGTTCTCTGGCGTTCATTGCATCTACTCCTTCCAGTTATATAATTATTTCGGTAATAAATTAGCATATTCCTTCCACTATGTTAGCGGGCTCCGCATAAAAGGTGTAAAAAACGTGTAAAAGGTGTCAGGCGCCTCACTTTCCTTTTACCTCACTTGTTAACTTATTGCCGAATGAATGAAGAGCTTCCTGCCGGAATGACGGCAGGAAGCTCTTCTTCGTGTCCGGGCGGCCGCAAGCTCTACGGCATTTAATTTAATAACGGCTACAGCTATTTGCAGGAAAACAGGTCCTTTTAGTTGTAAGATTTGGTGTAGGGATCGTGCCGGGCGCCTCACGGAATGGCCCGTATTCCCTAACGATGACAAGGAATACGAGCTTGAGGGGAGGGCGGAATGATGATTACTCGACTAAAAAATCAGAGAGGTTTCTCCCTGGTGGAACTCGTCGTGGCAATCACCGTCATGGCAATTATGACGGCCGCTATTGTCCCTCTTTTTGTATTCGTCAGCCAGAGTTTTCAAGCCAACAAGGCGCGTATGACGGCGGCCAACCTGGCGGGCAACGTTATGGAAGAGATACGCACGCTGCCTTTCAATGAAGTCGGGATTGATGGTGGTAACCCGGCGGGAAATCTTCCGGCTGCGCGGACTGAAATCATTGACGGTATTACATTTACCATCCAGACGCGCATAAATTGGAGTGATAACCCGCCCAGCGGCAGTTGTACAGGCAGTGGATTGCCTGAATACAAGCTTGTCAGGGTGACTGTCACGGCTCCGGGGCTTTTCTCAAATGGTGTAACCGTAAGTGCCGACCTGCAAACTCTGGTTTCCAGGGAGAGTGAGCAGTCAGCCCTTACCGGCGGCAACATTCGCGCCTGTGTATTCCGCGGTTGGAGGATTTCCGGCGATGATGAAGTGCCGGTGGAGAACGTAAGGGTGGATCTTACGAGCGGACCGAGCGCTCCCCAGACGGTCTGGACAACAAGAAACGGATCAGCTCTGTTTATGAACCTCACTGCCGGTGAATATACAGTGCATGTTGATGCTGGAGACCTCGGGATGATTGTGCGTCCGGACCAGTTGCCGTTCACGAGAACTGTGGCCGGTGGGGCCTGGGTGTCCGAACGGTTTTTTGTGGAATACCCGTCTAAACTGAAGATCAGATTCAGGACAGCAGAGGGGAACCCTTTAACCGGTATCAACGGGTCGCTGACGCTCAACCAGCCCTATGGAGATCCGCTTACCGGTATTTTTGAGGCTTCCGACATCGACGAAGGAGGGAATCTGCCCGCCAGCTTCCTGCCCGGCCTCTGGCCGGTTGGGGCGGGTTATACCGGCCAGTATTCCATCGCAGCCAACATTCCGGGTTACGTGCTAACCAGTGATGATGGCAGCGGCGGCAAGTGGGGAATATGGGATGAGGATAACAACAGGCAGTGGGATGGTATGTTCACAGGGCCGGGCACGACCATCACGCTCACCTTGGTCATAGAACCGATTACCGGCAGCGGGATGCTGTACGAGGAACAATTCCGGGAGGATTTCAGCCGCGGCACGCTGACCGGCGTGGTGGCCACTGACCGGGACACACTTGAACTGGCCGGCGGGCGTGATTTTCGGATTTTCCCGGCATATGCGGACGAGCGCAGTGGGAGCGGCGGCAACCAATACAGGGGTTACCGGTTCAGAGTGTCCCAAGCGGTGTTCGTCACCCACCTGATCGGCGGGGGCAGCAGCGGCGGTTTTGCGGTTGGCCTATACAGGGCGGACGGCAACAGGCCTGCTGAACTGCTGGGTGATGTCGAGTTCACCTCCGGCGGCCGGCAGCAGAAGGTGGCGCTTGCCACGCCAGTGGTATTGGCGCCGGGCCAGGACTACATCATCGCCCAGGGCAGGGTCACCGGCAGCGGAAGACACTATCGGGTCAACAGCATTAATGTCACCAGCCTTTTGAACAGTGAGGAATACCTGACCGCATGGTTTCCGAACGGCAACGCCATTGCCTGGAACGTTACGGGTGGGCCGGAGGTCCTGGAAAACCGGAGCCCCAGTGGCACAAATAACACAACAAGACCGGACATAGGCTTCGGGTACCGGCCTTTAACCGGGTGGCGGATCTCGCCGCCGATAGAGCTTGATTTCAACTATGCGCCGACGTTCAAAATCAAGTGGGATGCCGTTGTTCCTGCGGGGACTTCGTTGCATGTGCTGACCGCGGTCAGCGATTCACTCACGGTTCCAGATGAAGGCGCGTTTCTGCCGGTAAATAACGACAGTGTCATCCCCGGGATTACGGTGGGTGAGGACCTTACCGGCAAGTACCTGTGGATTCTGGAAGTTCTGGGGGCCGACGATCCGTCCCGGACACCCGGTCTGGATCATTTGTGGGTGGAGTACGAGTTCTGAGAGTGTGGCATTGGTCAGGGGGGTGTATACCGGTTGGCTGCAGTAAAGCCTGAGGGAATGCGGAATCAGGATGGGTTTACACTGATCGAGTTGTTGCTGGTATTGGCGCTCCTCCTGGTTGCTGTTTCCGGCATCTATCAGCTCTTTTACTTTTCCCAGAGCAGTTATGACAGCGCCAGTGCCGAATCCGGCATCGCCCAGGAGGCGCGGCTTTTTGTGATGCGCCTGGAGCGGGAGGTCCGGAACGCCCGCCAGGCAGTCCTGAGTACAAACCCGGTCACGGTTCCGGACGGTATTACTCCGGCGGGAAGCCGGATCAATATCTATACGGACGTCAACGGAGACGGAAGACCGGAACTGGTGGCCTACCGGCTGAATGGCGGAGCTCTTCAGAGGGCGGTAATGCAGCGTAATGCCAGGACACCGGATGCCTTCCCATATACCTTTAATGACCCCGCAGAATCTGACTGGCAGACAGTGCTGACGAGGGTGACTGAGGTGACGAGGGAGGACGGCACTAATGAACCGATCTTCTCCATTGATGACAATCCCCCGCGGAGTTTCCCGCGCGCGCTGGTTAATGTGCAACTGAACGTCAGGGATCCTGTACGAGTCAATACCGTGAGGGTACTCTTGGATATTGGAATACGCAGCCAGGAGGCAGCGCAATGAAAAGCTTCTGCTCCGGGTTTCTTAGCAGGTGGATGAGAAGGTATTTGGGTAATGAGAAAGGGATTGCTCTGCCCATGGCGGTTGCCCTCGTCGTCATTGTCAGCCTGTTGGGCGCAAGTGCCGCGTACATGATGGAAAGCCAGACTCAAATGGGTTCAAGGTTCACAGCCGGCGCAGACGCGATGCACTATGCCGAGGCCGGAGCCAACAATTATCTCTGGCGTCTGAACGAGGGCACTGAGGCCAGTGCGCAGATGAACGTGAGGGTCTCCTTTGAAGGCGGGTTTTACCGCCTGCAGGAACTTCAAACTTCTGAATCGCTGGTTACGATCCGTTCCACGGGCTGGCTGGCCAGCGACCCGTCGAGCGCAAGGACCATCGATGTGACTATGCGCAAGAGGGCCTTTACTCAGTTCGCCTATCTTTCGAACAGCGACGGACCTAACATCTGGTGGATAGGCGGAGAGCGTTGTTACGGCCCATATCATACCAATGACACATTGCGCGTGAGGGATGATCCTATCTTTTTTGGGAGGGTTACCTACGTTACCGGGTTCATCACTAATCCCGCAGCCAATGCGACTGACCCGGCTTTTCTGGTCCAGACTTTCCGTGATGGAATCCAACAGGTCACGCCGCTCATCTTTCCGGGTACTAACGGCGAACTGATAATCTGGGCGCAAAACGACGATTATTACTACCGTGGCCGGACCAGCATCAGGTTGAACGGTGACGGAACAATTACCACGCGCAACCCGAACCGGAATTCGGGTGCGGCGGAGATCAGATCACTTCCTCCCAGCGGTGTAATCTACGTTGATGCGGCTACCTCTGGTACTACCGGCAAGTTCGGAACCAGGCCGGGCGATGCCTTTGTTTCCGGTACCCTGAACGGCCGGTTGACTATTGCGGCGGCAAATGACATCTATATAACCGGCAGGGATCCCACAAACTATACATTCAATAACGCGGCCGTTACCGACGGGATAAGGTACGCGATCACCACGTTCTCGGATGTGGTCCAAAGCGGAGAGAAAATCGGAGTTAGCGCCAGCAACGACCACGACATGCTGGGCCTGGTGGCAAATAACGATGTGTGGATCCTGGGCACGGGCTGGTTTAGCGGTAACCCTGCTGACGTGGCCCCGGATGACATAACCATTCACGCCGCCTTATTTGCCATTAACGGTAGTTTTGGTTACGAAAGCTATACCACATATACCAAAGGAGACATCAACTTTGTCGGGTCACTCATCCAGCGCACACGTGCTCCAGTTGGTCTGTTTGATGCGACAAGCGGTCAGAAGACAAGGGGCTATGACAAGAACTACGCCTACGATCCGCGAATGGCTTTTACCGCCCCGCCGCGCTTTTTACAGCCCGCCGCAGCGGGTTGGGATGTCTTCAGTTGGGAGGAGAACTCGCACCACCTTCCAACGGAGTAAGAACCGGGCGCCAGGCACGTAACTTCTTAACTTATTGCACGGTTCATTTTATAGGAGCATCTAATGTCGTATTTTTTGGCTATTAATACTGTCTCTCAATTGTTATACTATGAATAACAAGAAAATTAGGAGGTATCACCTATGGTGGTGCGTAAAGAAGATATTCATAATTTAGTTGACCGCCTTCACGAGCATGATCAAAAAACAGCTTTTGACTTTCTCCAGTATTTGATTGAACGCTCTGATAAAAAACCGGCTGGCTGGGCAAAAATCGATAAAGCTAATCCGGATGAAGAACCTTTAACCGAAGAAGAACTTCGCCAACTCAAGAGTAATGCCGGTTACGTTACGGGGGAGGAGGCCAAGCGTGAGTTCGGGTTACAGGTTGATTTACCATAGGGATGCGGTGAAATTTATAGCCAAGCAAGAAAAAGCTAGGCAAGAAAGAATCGTACAAGGGTTAAAGGGCCCCTTATAGATATTCCTCCACGAGGCGGCATAAAACCAATGAAAGGATATCAGCGTTTATATCGCCTTCGTATTGGTACTTACCGAGTCCTATTCGTAATCCAGCACAACGAGAAGGTTATTTACATACAGGCTATCGACTCACGCGGCGGTATTTATTAATGAGGGGAACCGGGTGCCAGGAACCCAATGCTTGTTCCGCTTCGCAGCAACTGCTTTGACAAAACAAACTCTTTCTTTGTTTCCGTCAGAAACTAATAGCGCTTAATTATTCTGATCGCAAAGCATTTGCTTTTATATTTTACCGTATTTTCAACACTCCACACTCCACACTCAACTCTCAACTCTCCACTCTCCACTCTCCACTCTCCACTCTCCACTCTCAACTGATAATGATGAGGTGGCTTTTTTCTAATCTACCGGCCGGAGACTATACTGGCCGTTTTAGTTTCGCTGTTCCAGTATACCTCCGCCCCCAGGGAGGCGCTGATGAACCTCAGGGGGACATAGGTGCGGCCGCTGCGTATTTCGGCCGGCGCATCAAGTTGCTCGGTTTGGCCGTTTACTAAAGCCGTTGTGGAGCCGATTTTCATGATTACTTTAGTATCGCCGCTGGTCAGGGTAACTATTTGGTTTGTTGCGTCCCAGTCAACCGCGGCTCCCAGTGCCCCGGCAATAGCCCGGTACGGCGCCATGATGCGGCCGTTTTTCATGAATAGGGGGGCATCCTGGCCGAGGGGGCTGTCGTTGATTAGAATTCCGTTCTCCGGGGCGCGGGGTCTGGGTTTAACATGGGTTTGGGTCTTGGCGTCTACATTCAGTTTGGCTACGTATGCCTGCATGTCATTGTTGCGCCACTGCTGGTTTTTCAGGCGCTCATTCCACCAGCCGGCGACTATGTAGCCATTATCTTCAGTTTCCTGAATGGAGAACCGCTCGTCGTACTTCTCCCCGGCCAGGGTTTTCTGCCAGAGCTTGTTGCCGTTGGCATCCGTCTGGAGGAGGAGGAAGGCGAATTCAGCGTCTTCGGTGGAGGAGGTCCAGCCGGCCACCAGGTAGCCATCCTGGTTCTGTTTTATGGTTTTGGCGGTGTCCCAGCCGCTGCCGCCGTGTGTTTGCTCCCACTGCTTGTTCCCCCGGGCGTCGGTTTTCACCAGGTACAGGTCGAAGTCGCCCTGACTGAAGGATGATGAGCGGCCGGCCATGATGTAGCCGCCGTCACTGGTCTGCTCTACGGTGTTGGGGATGTCCCAGCCGGCACCGCCGAAGGTTTTCTCCCACTGGGTTTGGCCGCCGGCATCGGTTTTGATCAGGCAGACGTCATAGCCTCCGGCGGAGCTCCTGGAGGATGTACTGCCGGCTGCGATGAAGCCGCCGTCGCTGGTTTGCCTGACGCAGACGCCGTAGTCGTCGTCCTTGCCGCCGAAGGTCTTATCCCATTCCTGCTTGCCGTTTTCATCTGTTTTAATCAAATACACATCTGATTGGCCGGCGCCAAAGGAGGTGGCAGCGCCGGTGATGATGTAGCCCCCGTCCGTGGTTTGCCTGACGCAGGCGCCGGTGTCCTCGCCGCTGCCGCCGAAGGTTTTTTCCCACTGTTTGGCACCGGAGGCATCGGTTTTAAGCAGGTAGAGTTTCTTGTTGGAATGGGGAGAGGACACTTGGATTTCCCCGGTTATAATGAATCCTCCGTCACTGGTTTGCTGAACCCGGTTGCCCCGGTCGTTGCCGACTCCGCCAAAGGTTTTAGGCCATTTTATGTAGCCTGCGGCGTCGAGTTTAATCAAGTAGACGTCGTAGCCACCGTTGCCATGGAGGTAGGCGCCCTCGGACATTGTTTCCCCAACCACGATGTAGCCGCCGTCATCTGTTTGGATGGCAAACAGGCCCCGGTCCAGCAGCCTGGCGCCGGCGGTTTTCTCCCACTCCAGCTCCAGGGCGTCCGCCGCCAGGGCCGGCGCCGCAGCTAAAAGGCCGCCGATAAAAAATATAATAGCGCCAAGGGCCGGTACTGTAAGCTTTTTCCGGCGTGCCGGTGTGCTCCGGACCGGTTGGCCTGTCCGCAAAAACATGATCAAGTTCCCCCTTTATTATTTCGGATGGAGTATCATAAATGCTGCTCATTTTAGTATCGCAATCCGGGGAAGTTTTGTAAAGACAAATCTTGGCATTATAATACTATTTTGTGAGCTGCTGTCCGGACGCTTAAATGACTTCCCATGGCGTTTCCGAAGTATGAGATATACGGTCCATTCTGAATTCTGACTCCTGAATTCTGAATACCCGAATAGTTACAAGGGATTATGGCATACGGTGTAGAAATAGAACGAAAACCAGACGACAGTGGTGAAAATGATGAACATTAAACAACTGGAGGCCTTTCTCCTGGTGGCCCGGATCAAGAGCTTTACCAGGGCCGCCGCCCAGCTGAATATGAGCCAGCCGGCGGTGAGCTTTCAGATCAAGTCCCTGGAGGATGAGCTGGACATAACCCTCTTTGAGCGCAGCGACAAGAAGGTGGCGCTGACCGAGGCGGGGCGGCTTTTGTACCCCATTGCCACACAGATGGTGCGTCAGTACAACAAAATGAAAGCCGGCATTGACGATTTGCGGGAGGTCAAGGCGGGACACCTGATGCTGGGAGCCACCCCGGTGGCCGGGGAGTGGCTGCTGCCCCTGGTGATCGGCGGCTTTCGGGAGCAGTACCCGGGGGTTACGGTGAGCCTGCAGATCGGCGGCAGCGCCCGGCTGGCCGGGTGGGTGGTGGCCCGGGAGGTGGAGGTGGGTATCCTGGGGATGCCGGTGAAGGCCGAGGGTGTGGAATGCCGCCCCTGGGTGCGGGATGAGATGGCTCTGGTCACCCCCCCCTGGCATCCCTTTAAGGGGAAAGAGATCCCGGCCGCCGCCCTGACCAGCGAGCCCATCGTGGTGCGGGAGTCCGGCTCCGGCAGCCGGCAGGTCCTGGAGGATCAGCTATTAAGGCACGATATCACTCTGGACCAGTTTGCCGGCATTTTTGAGCTGGGCAGCGCCCAGGCGGTGATCAATGCGGTGCGCCTGGGATTGGGCATCGGTGCCGTATCCCGGCGGGCCGCCGGCGAACTTCTGAGCCGGGACGCCCTGGGGGAAGTGGCGGTGCCCGGATTAAACCTGAGCTGCGACCTGTACCTGGCCTGGAACCGCCCCGACAACGAGACTCTGGCCTCCCGGGCCTTCCGCCAGTTTGTGCTGGACGAGGAAGTTACCGGCAGGTTGTTGCAGGAGAGTAGGTTTTAAAGTATTATGTGCAAATATAACAATATATGGTAGATTAGTGGCGAGGTGGTTAAGATGTCTTCCAGGGTGGATAAATCACAGCTGAAGAAATGCGGTCACTAATTATAAATATGGCCGAAAAATACGAACTTATAGGTTGGTTGATGTCAGCCGAAAACGCATTTTTTGACTGGGATAACGAAGAGGATGCAGTATATGATGAAGTTTAAACCTGGAGATATAATTGTAATGCCATTTCCGTTTAGTGATTTAAGCGGTAATAAGAGGAGGCCCCCGTCTTGTGACGGGGGCCATAGTCGAGAGGAGGAGACACTGCCGGGACTAAAACTTGCTTCTCGGTACGTAGTGGGTGTGCAGTAGTTCGTGGGATTTGTGGCCCAGGGGCTGACCCAGGAACTCCTTGTACAGTTCTTGCACCGCCGGGTTTTCGTGGGACTTGCGCAGTACCATGGCCTGGTCGGCCCGGTAGGCGCCGGCCGCCCGCTTGGCCCGAATTTCGGTGGTGGTGGGTATGGGCTGGCCGCCGCCGCCGATGCAGCCGCCGGGGCAGCACATGATTTCGATAAAGTGGTACTCTTCGCCGTTCCTGACCTTGTCCAGGATTTTCCGGGCGTTGCCCAGGCCGTTGGTGACGGCCACCTTGAGGACGGTACCCTTGATGTCCACGGAGGCCTCTTTGACTCCCTCTAAGCCCCGGACGTCGTGCAAGTCCAGGGAGGGCAGGGCTTCGCCGGTGACCAACTCGTAGGCGGTGCGCAAGGCGGCCTCCATGACGCCGCCGGTAGCGCCGAAGATGACCCCGGCCCCGGTGGAGATGCCCAGGGGGCTGTCGTATTCCTCTTCCTCCAGGGCGCTGAATTCAATCCCGGCCTCTTTAAGCATCTTGCCCAGCTCCCGGGTGGTAAGGACCACGTCCACATCCTGGTAGCCGCTGTCCCGCATTTCTTCCCGCTGCGCCTCGTACTTCTTGGCGGTGCAGGGCATGATGGAGACCACGAAGATGTCCGCCGGGTCGAGGCCGGCCTTTTCGGCGTAGTAGGTCTTGGCCAGGGCCCCGAACATCTGCTGGGGCGACTTGCAGGTGGACAGGTGGGCCAGCATTTCCGGGTAGAAGTGCTCAATGAACTTAATCCAGCCGGGGCTGCAGGAGGTAATCAGGGGGAGCCGGCCGCCCTCCTTGATGCGCTGGAGCAGCTCGCTGCCCTCCTCTATGATGGTTAGATCGGCGGTGAAGTCGGTATCAAAGACTTTGTCAAAGCCCAGGCGGCGCAGGGCCGCTACCAGCTGGCCGGTGACCACGCTGCCCGGCTCCTGGCCGAATATTTCCCCGATGCTGACCCGGACCGCCGGGGCGGTTTGCACCACCACGTGCTTGCCGGGGTCGGACAGGGCGGCCCATACCTCGGCGGTCTGGTCCTTTTCGTGGATGGCCGCGGTGGGGCAGACCAGAACACACTGGCCGCAGTTGATACAGGCCACGTCCCCCAGGGGCTCGCAGAAGGCCGGGGCCACCACGGTGTTGAAGCCCCGCTCCTGGGGCGAAATGGCGTGCACCTGCTGCACCTTCTCGCACACGCTGACGCAGCGCCGGCAGAGGATGCACTTGCGGGGGTCCCGCGCCAGGGAAAGGCTGGAGTGATCCGGCTCATAAGGGGGCAGGTCGCCGGCAAACCTGAGCTCGCTGATCCCCAGCTCCGAGGCCAGCTGCTGCAGCTCGCAGTTGGTGCTGCGGGGACAGGTAAGGCACTCCCGGGGGTGATTGGACATGATTAATTCAAGGTTGAGCCTGCGGGCCCGGCGCACCGCCGGTGTGTTGGTGCGCACTGCCATGCCGTTGGCCGCCGGGATGACGCAGGACGCCTGCAGCGCCCGGGCTCCCTGGACTTCCACCAGACACACGCGGCAGGCGCCGACCTCGTTAAGGTCTTTTAAAAAGCACAGGGTGGGTATTTTAATGCCCGCCAGCCTGGCGGCCTCCAGCACGGAAGTGCCCGCCGCCACCTCAACTTGTTTTCCGTCGATGGTTAATGTTACAGTTGACATATGGCTAAACCTCCATCTATATGGTGATAATGGCGTTAAATTTGCACTTCTGCTTGCAAGTGCCGCATTTGATGCATATTTCCATGTCGATGATATGGGGTTTTTTCTTTTCGCCGGCAACCGCCCCGGACGGGCAGATTTTACGGCACAGACCGCATCCGTTACAGGCCTTGGCGTCGATGTAGTAGGTTAAAAGGGCCTGGCAGGCACCGGCGGGGCATTTCTTGTCGTAGACGTGGGCCTCGTACTCGCTGCGGAAGTACTGCAGGGTGCTGAGCACCGGATTGGGGGCGGTCTGGCCCAGGCCGCACAGGGCCGAGTTCTTGATGCCCTGGCTCAGTTCCTCCAGCAGCTCGATGTCGCCTTCTTTGCCGTGGCCCGCGGTGATCCGCTCCATGATTTCCAGCATGCGCTTGGTGCCGATGCGGCAGGGGGAGCACTTGCCGCAGGACTCCTCCTGGACGAACTCTAAGAAGAACTTGGCCAGGTCCACCATACAGGTGTCCTCGTCCACGATGATCATCCCGCCGGAGCCCATGATGGCGCCCAGCTTGTTCAGGGACTCGTAGTCCACCGGGGTGTCCAGGTAGTCCGCCGGGATGCAGCCGCCGGAGGGGCCGCCGGTCTGGACCGCCTTGAACTGCTTGCCGTCGGGGATGCCGCCGCCTATGTCGTAGATGATTTCCCGCAGGGGGGTGCCCATGGGCACTTCCACCAGGCCGGTGTTGTTGATCTTGCCGGCCAGGGCGAACACCTTGGTGCCCTTGCTCTTTTCGGTGCCGATGGCGGCAAACCAGGGGGCGCCGTTCAGGATGATGGGGGCGATGCAGGCCAGGGTCTCCACATTGTTGATGACCGTGGGCTTGCCCCACAGGCCCTCCTGGGCCGGGAAGGGGGGCTTCGGGCGGGGCTCGCCCCGCTGGCCCTCGATGGAGGCCAGCAGCGCTGTTTCCTCGCCGCAGACGAAGGCGCCGGCACCCACCCGGATTTCAATGTCAAAGCTGAAGCCTGCGCCAAATATGTTGTCCCCCAGGAGACCGTACTCCCGGGCCTTCTGGAGGGCTATTTCCAGCCTTTCCACGGCCAGGGGGTACTCGGCCCGCACATAAATGTAGCCGCTATTGGCACCGATGGCATAGCCGCAGATGGCCATTGCCTCCAGCACCGAATGGGGGTCGCCCTCCAGGATGCTGCGGTCCATAAACGCGCCGGGGTCGCCCTCGTCGGCGTTGCAGACCACGTATTTGGGGGAACCGGGGGCTTTGGCGGTGAACTCCCACTTCAGGCCGGTGGGGAAGCCCGCGCCGCCGCGGCCCCGCAGGCCCGATTCTTTGATGGCGTCAACCACCTGTTCCGGCGTCATCTGCGACAGTACCCGGCCCATAGCCCGGTAGCCGTCCCGGGCTATGTATTCTTCAACGGACTCGGGGTTGATGATGCCGCTGTTGCGCAGGGCAATGCGGGTTTGCCGCTTGAAGAATTCCATTTGGTTGATGCCTTTGACCTTTTCCTGGCTGCCCGCCGGGGTGTGCAGCAGCCTTTCCACCACGTTACCCTTTAGTAAATGTTCGGTAACTATTTCGGTGGCGTCCCCGGGCGTGAGCTTCTGGTAAAAGACGCCGTCCGGGAATACCATCACCACCGGGCCCAGGTCGCAGGGACCCATGCAGCCGGTTTCCACTACTTTAATTTCATCGGCCAGGCCGTTCTTTTCAATTTCATCCACCAGGGTGCTCTGGACCGCCTTGCAGGCTGATGAGATGCAGCCCGCCCCGGCGCAGACAAGCACGTGGGACCTGTACAGTTCCATAGTTGATCTGCCTCCTTGTGTACTGTCTGTGTGGTTGTTACCTCTAGAAATGTCCTTGCCAGGTTGGATGTGGAGTATAGCTCCGGGTTGCAAATTCGCCCTTATAATTGTACGGGCTCGTTCGCCCTCGGGCGCCGGAGAACTCGCGCCCTGCGGGCGCTCAAACATGCACCGGCGCTATTCCTCGGGCTTACTCGCTCTTTGAATGAGGCTCATACGCAAACCCTCCGCTAATCTCCACATCCTTTACTCTGCCGGGGTGGTCCATTCCTTGACGACCTCGCCTTCCACCAGGTGTTTGCGGACAATTTCTCTGGTCTTGTCCGGGTTTACATTCACATAGGTGGTCTTTTCGGTGCCCTTTTTAACTTCCAGCACCGGTTCATACTTGTGGATGCCGTCACAGGCGGTCTGGGTCAGGGCCACCTCGTTCAACCCCCGCTCCTTCAGCTCTTCCAGCAGCGTCTTGACAATGTCCCTGGCCCCGGCGGCAATGCCGCAGGTGCCCATGTTCACGGTGATGATAACCTCGTGACTCTGCTCCCTGGCGCTCATTTCCTGCTTGATTTTCTCTCTCAGCTCATCCAGTTCTTTGATGCTCTTCATTTTTTTCCGCCTCCCTCAGGTTTGCAATTTCCCGGGCCAGGTGTTTCTCCAGCCAGACCATGATATCCGGCCGGTGGATAGGGATGTCCCCCAGCATGTTTTTGAATTCCCCGGTCTCAAAGCAAAATGTTTGGCCGTTATAGTGGTGTTTGTAGGTAAGGTTAAGGGACCTGTTGCCGGCCAGCAGGACGCTGATGGCGCCGCTGATATCCCCCAGGGGCGCCCGGTCCAGGTGGTTGTGGGGGAACAACGCCCTGACGGTGACGCCAACCAGGGGCTGGGCCTCAATTTCAAAGAACCCGTCACACCTGTCGACCGCCTCCTGGAGCAGGGGAATGCCCAGCCCTACTCGCTTGCGGTCCTTGGTAGTGAAAAAGGGGTCCAAAACCCTGGGCACGTCCTCCCGGGCCATGCCCCGGCCGTTGTCCCGCACAATAATCTCCAGTACGTTGGCGGCCGTGTCCTCCCGGATGGTGATTTCAATACAGGTTGCGCCGGCCTCCAGGGAGTTATAGGCCAGGTCCAGGATGTGCTGGGACAGTTCCTCCACCTGTGGTCACTCCTCTTTTTTGTACTTGGCTACGATGCCGGGGAGTTTTTCTGTTTCCACCCGGCCGTACACGTCGTTGTCCACCATCACCACCGGGCCCAGGCCGCAGGCTCCGACGCAGCGGACCAAATCCAGGGAAAACTCACCGTCCTCGCTGGTTTCGCCGGGCTTGATGGCAAGGTCTTCACCAAGTTTATTGATTAATTGGTAGGCGCCCCGGACATAGCAGGCGGTGCCGGCGCAGACGTTGATTTTGTGCCGGCCCTTGGGCGCCATGGTGAAGAAGGAGTAGAACGACACTACGCCGCTGACTCGGGTCAGCGGCACGTTAAGGCCCTCGGCCACCCGCTGCTGGACTTCCCGGGGCAGGTAACCCAGCAGGCCCTGGGTTTGGTGCAGCACCTGGATTAAATTGCCGGGCTGGCCCCGGTACGGGTCAATGATCTTGTCCACCCCGGCCAGGTAATCCCGGGGCAGTTGGCTGCCGCCTCCGCAGTTACAGTGAGTTGACATTTTGTTTCCTCCCTCGAAGTAGTTTATTTTACTTCCGCCTCAAACTTTTTAAGTATGGTGTACAGCCTCCCCGAGGCCTCAAAGTTGGAAAGGGGGCTGGTGAACAGAGGGATGTTCTCATCCCCGGCCGCCCCCAGGGTATCCGGGTCCGGGGGGCGGGCGCCGGTGATGATGACCCCGCTGAGGTTAACCAGGGCCGCCACGGCGATGATGTTGCGGTGGCGGTGGATGGTTATCCACAGGTCGCCGGGGGCGGCTCCGGCCAGCACATTGCTTAACAGGTCGCCGCAGAAGGCGCCCTGGATCTGGCGTCTCAGGACCTCAGGGGGGGTGTGCATGGTTAGTTCCAGTTCTTTGATGATGCTGTTCCAGAGCTTCATTCCTTTTCCTGCCTCTCTCCGGTACCTGATTGCTCCCGGCCCATGGCCGGGGGCTGCATCTGGGACAGGTCTACAATCTCCCTGGCCAGCAGCTGTAGTTTTTCCCTGAGTTTGAAAACACAGTAGGATGTTTCGGCGTAGCCCCGGACGATGTCCTCGGCCAGGGCCCGGCAGTTGGGCGAGCCGCACGAACCGCAGTCCAGGCCGGGCAGGTCGCCGCTGATCCTCTCCACCTGCTCCAGCATGGCTATGGCCCGGTTGATGTCATGGCTGAGCTTCAGGGTGGGGAGGGGTAAAATTGGCCGCTTGAGCCGGTAAAAGTTAGGATCCGCTGGCAGGTCCGGCAGTTCCGGGGTACGGCGGCTGAGCTTTTTGACCAGGTTTTCCATGCGCACCCGGGAGACAAAGGGGTTCTGGGGCACCAGGGGGCCGCCGATGCAGCCGCCGGTGCAGGACTGGGCCTCCACGTAGTCGATGTCCCTTAAGCCGCCCCGCTCGATTTCATCCAGCACGTTGATGACGTTGTGGATTCCGTCCACGGCCAGGAGGGAGTGGTTCATGATGGCGTGGTTCTCGCCGCCGGACCGGCCCCAACCCACCCCCTGGGCGGGGGAAAGGCTGGCTGTCACCCTGGCTGAGGGGGAGTCCAGCCGGTTTAACAGCTCCCCGTAGACAGCGGACATGGAGATGACCCCGTCCACGCCGGATACCTCCCCGAAAGGCTGCTTGACGGCGGTTACTTTGGCCGGGCAGGGGGTGATGAAGAAGATGCCAATGTCGTTGTTTTTGAGGCCGCGTTCCCTATTGGCCCTGGCTCTGGCCAGGAGGGCGGCGATTTCCATGGGAGTTTCCACCGGGACCACATTTTCCAGCAGCCCGGGAAACCGCACCTGCATCAGCCGCACCACCGCCGGGCAGGCTGAGGAGATGGCCGGCCTGGGATGGGGGCGGGAGAGGTGCTCCCTGAGGGTGCCGGAAACCGCATGGGCGGCCACCGCCACTTCGTAATAGTCATCAAAGCCGAAATCCAGCAGGGCGCCCAGGATATGGCGGGGCATTACCTGAGGGCCGAACTGGGCGTACAGGGACGGGGCCGGAAGGGCCACGGTGTGCCTGAATTCCGCCAGCCGTTCCGGGCTGTCGGTGATGGCCAGCTTGGCCCGGTTGGGGCAGATGCGGATGCACTCGCCGCAGTCAATGCACCGCTCCTCGATGATCCTGGCCCGGCCCTTGCGCACCCGGATGGCCTCGGTGGGGCAGTGCTTGATACAGTTGGTGCAACCCTTGCAGTTGTCCCGGTCCAGCATTACGGAGTGAAAGTATTTTTGCATGTTATTCACCCATTTATCCTGTTAAGGATGGTGGCTTTAACCAGGGTTCACACGTCTATTTCGGACTCTATTTCAAGGTTGTTGGAGCACTTGCTGATATTGGGCAGGCCCATGCCGGCCCCGAAGCCCATTTCCCTTATGTGGGGGGGCGCTGTGGAGTAGCCCTCCTGCATGGCCAGGGCGATGTCCGGAATGCCCGGACCCTCGTCCTGGGCCAGGATCTCCAACCGGTCCGAGTACACCTTGAGGGTGAGGCTCCCTTGCCGGGCATGGATTACGATGTTCAGCTCCGCCTCGTAGGCCACGATGACAGCCTTGCGGATGGTGGCCACTTCCATGCCCACCAATTGCAGCGCTTTTTTGAACTTGGCGGCGGCCTCCCCGGCCCGGTTAAAGTCCATACCCTTGACATTAAAGTTCATTTCCATGTCAGCACGCCCCTTCAGGAACTTCGCAGTCCTTGCTGGTACAAGAGCCCGCAGCTTTCAAACAAAAAGCGCCGGGTCACCAGCAGGGGCAGGTTATTTTCCTTAGCTAACCGGATAACATCCCGGCCCGGTATTTTCCCCCGCACAAACACAATGGCCTTGGCCTCAATCATATCCGCCACCCGGATAATCTGGATGTTGGTGAGGCCGGTGAGCAAAAGGCAGTCCGGCCGGGAAAAACACAGGGAGTCACTGATTAAATCACACCCCAGGCCGCAGCTGACCTCGGTGTCCAGTAAATTCTCGCCGTTAATTACCTCCGCCTCCAAAATGCGCTTGACGTCATGGAGTTTAATGGTAATTCACCTGCCATAAGTAAATTCTATTGAAAACCTGATTATATGATAAGTATATATAATTAATATCAATAAATTATTTGAATTACTATTATGGTATATAATAATGTTTATTTTCAAAAAAATCAATCACTTTTATGCACATTTTTACTGGGGCATTGCGACAGGGGACGGTTGGTGGCATGGCAGACACGGGGGCATCTACTGTATAGCCCACCGGTTTTTGGTTCATAATACCATAATGTGAACAACTCAGGAGTCAGGAGTCAGAATGAGAAAACCAGCGAAAACATTTGAAGATTTACTGGTATGGCGGAAGGCGCACCTGTTCGTACTTGCAGTTTATCGTTTATCGAATAAATCTGTTCGGTATTTGGAGGTAGGAATACAGTGGCTGTAAAGGTAGGCATACCCAGAGCGCTGCTCTATTATTACTATTATCCCATGTGGCGGACTTTCTTTGAGTCCCTGGGCGCTGAGCCGGTTGTGTCCCCCGCCACCACCAAGACGATTCTAGAAAAGGGTCTGAGCAAGACGGTGGACGAGGCCTGTTTGCCGGTGAAGCTGGCGGTGGGCCATGTGCTTGACCTGGCCCCCAAGGTGGACTTTCTTTTCCTGCCGCGCCTGGTCAGCGTCGCCCCCGGGGAGTACATTTGCCCCAAGTTCATGGGTTTTCCCTGTATGGTGAAGCAGACACTGCCGGGACTGCCCCCGGTGATTGACACCTGCGTCAACATGTATAGCCCCGGGAACAGCCTGTACAGGGTGTTCAGCGAGGTAGGGCGGCGCTTTACCCGCAATCCCCTGACGGTTTACCGGGCCTGGCGCCGGGCGGAGAAGGTGTCCGTCCGGTACATGGCCCGTCTGGAGTCCGGGCAGTTGCCCCGGGAGGCTATGCGGGACCTGGAGGGGGCCGGGGGAACCGGGGACGCCCCCGGTGAAAAGGGCCTCAAGGTGGCCGTCATTGGTCATCCATACAATATCTATGACCCGTACATCAGCATGAATGTGATTAAACGCCTCACCGGCCAGGGGGTGAGGGTTTTAACCCCCGAGGGGATCCCCGGGGAAACTGTGCGTCACCGGGCCGCGGCCCTGCCCAAGAAGCTGTTCTGGACCATGGGGCAGCGGATGATTGGGGCGGCCTTTCACTACATTCACGATCTGAAAGTGGACGGTATTATCCACGTGGCCTCCTTTGGCTGCGGTCCCGACTCCATGACCGGGGAGCTGATTGAAAGGTACAGCCGCCGGGTGGGTACCGTGCCCTTCCTTAATTTAACCCTGGATGAGCACACCGGCGAGGCCGGGGTGGTAACCAGGCTGGAGGCCTTTTTGGACATGATCAGTTGGCGGGGCGGCAAAACCGGGATGGTGGTGATGGGATGATAGTAACCTATCCCCACATGGGGCATATGTGGATCTGTATCAAGGCGATGCTGGAGTATCTGGGGGTGAAGGTGGTTATCCCGCCGCCCTCCAGCAAGCGCACTCTGGAACTGGGGTCCAAGCACGGCCCCGAGTTCGCCTGCCTGCCCCTGAAGCTGAACCTGGGCAATTTCATGGAGGCGGCGGAACTGGGGGCGGACACCATGATGATGGCCGGAGGCTGCGGCCCCTGCCGCTTCGGTTATTACGCCCAGGTGGAGTACGCCATTTTGCGGGACTTGAACTACAAGTATAAGCTGGTGGTTCTGGAGCCCCCGGAAAAGCGGATTTCCGAGCTGCTGGGGAAGATTCGCCACATTACCGGCAACCGTTCCTGGCTGGAGGTAGTCCGGGCCATCAGGTTTGGTTTTCGTAAAGTGCTGGCGTTGGATGAGCTGGAGCGCATTTCCTGCCGGTTGCGCCCCAGGGAGCTTGCTCCCGGCGCCACGGACCGGGCCTTTAAGGCCGCCCTGGCGGAAATAGAGGCGGTTGAAAGCCCCCGGGAAATGGACCGGGCGGCGGCCAGGGCCAGGGCCATTATGGACGGGGTAGCCGTGGATGAAGCCAGGCCGGTGCTCCGGGTGGCGCTGGTAGGTGAGATTTTCACCCTGCTGGAGCCCTTTGCCAATCAGGATATTGAAAAGCACCTGGGCCGGCTGGGAGTTGAGGTGGACCGGTCCATCTACCTTAGTGAGTGGATTAACGACCACCTGTTCCTGGGCCTGGTGCGGAACATGCGCAGCGCCAAGGAATTCAGGCGCAGCGCCAGCCCGTATTTAAACCACTTCGTGGGCGGCCACGGCCAGGAGACGGTAGGGGCCACCATCATGTACGCCCGGCAGGGATATGACGGGGTGATTCAGCTGTTGCCCTTCACCTGCATGCCGGAGATTGTGGCCCAGAGCATTTTGCCGGTGGTCAGCAATGACCTGGGCATTCCCACTCTGTCGGTGATTTGCGACGAGCAGTCCGGCGAGGCGGGGCTGGTAACCCGGATCGAGGCCTTTGTGGACCTGTTGGCCGGCAATAGGAGAATGAGGGAGGCGGTTGCCCGATGAACGGATATCTTGGCCTGGATGTAGGCTCGGTAAGCACCAACCTGGTGTATATGGATGAGGCGGGAAAGGTTCGGGAGAGCATTTACCTGCGTACCCGGGGCCGGCCCATAAGCGCAGTGCAGGAGGTCCTGAAGGAAATGAAGGGGCACCTGCCTGCCGGAGCAAAGGTGGCGGGGGCCGGTACTACCGGCAGCGGGCGGCATTTGGCCGGCATCATGATCGGTGCCGACGTGGTTAAAAATGAGATTACCACCCACGCCATAGCCGCCTCCACCATGGTGCCGGAAGTGCAGACCATTTTGGAAATTGGCGGGCAGGACTCAAAGATTATCATCCTGCGCCGGGGCGTGGTGGTGGATTTTGCCATGAACACCGTTTGCGCTGCGGGTACCGGCTCCTTTTTGGACCAGCAGGCGTCCCGGCTGAACATTCCGGTAACCGATATCGGCCCGGTTTCTGATAAAGCAAGGACTCCGGTGCGCATTGCCGGCCGCTGCGCCGTCTTTGCCGAAAGCGACATGATCCACAAGCAGCAGATGGGCTATGATCTGGCGGATATCCTGGCCGGGCTGTGCCAGGCCCTGGTACGCAACTACCTGAATAACGTGGGCAAGGGCAAGGAAATACTGGCCCCGGTGGTATTCCAGGGGGGCGTTGCCGCCAACAGCGGCATGAAACGGGCCTTTGAGGAGGCCCTGGGCCTGGAGGTGCAAATTCCGCCCTACTATGACGTAATGGGGGCGGTGGGGGCCGCCCTTTTGGCCCGGGACGCGGCACTATCCAGAAAAGCCACCTCCTACAAGGGTTTCGGTGTGGCCGACACCGACTTCCGGGCCGGCGGTTTTGAGTGCGACGGCTGCCCCAACCTGTGCGAGGTGGTGGAGATCGCCGAAGACGGCGCCGTCATTGCCCGCTGGGGCGATCGCTGCGGCCGCTGGAGCAACGACCTGGCCGCCGGGCAAAAGATCAGTTGACAGTCGTCGGACGTCGGGCGTCAGACTTCAGAAATTATACTAACGACTGACGACCAACGACCAAATTGCCACGCTTAACAACAAGCCCTAGTCTTTTCGACGCGAAGCTTCCTGAGCCTGGAGGGAATGGCACCTGCCGCCGTACAAACCTTCCAAGGTACGTCTCTATATTCGACGTCTTCAAAAATGGTACAATCTGCAACAAATGCTTGCACGTATCTTCTCGGATAAGCTAAAATTAAGTGTTGAAAAATTTATCACTCTATCCAAGAGAAGAGAGGAGCATGAGAAGAGATGAGCATTACCAAGTTTCTGCTCAGCGACAACGAAATTCCGCGACAATGGTACAACGTCCAGGCGGATATGCCCAACTTGCCGCAGCCGCCCCTTAACCCGGCTACCAAAGAGCCTATAGGGCCGGCCGATCTTTCGGCCATCTTCCCCATGGAGTTGATCAAACAGGAGGTCAGTGACCAGCGCTGGATCGACATTCCGGATGAGGTTAGGGAAATTCTTAAGCTGTGGAGGCCGTCGCCCCTGATGCGGGCCCGCAATCTGGAAAAGGCCCTGGACACCCCGGCCCGCATCTTTTATAAGTACGAGGGAGTCAGCCCGGCGGGCAGCCACAAACTGAACACGGCTGTGCCCCAGGCTTACTATAACAAGGCAGAGGGCATCAAGAGACTGGCTACCGAGACCGGCGCCGGCCAGTGGGGGGTTGCCCTCAGCCAGGCCTGCAACTTTTTTGATATAGAGTGCAGCGTCTATATGGTTCGGGTGAGCTACGACCAGAAGCCCTACCGCCGCTCCATGATGCAGATATTTGGCGCCAACGTGTCGCCCAGCCCCAGCAATCTTACCGGGGCCGGCCGCCAGGCCTTGGCCGCGGATCCCGACACCCCGGGCAGCCTGGGCCTGGCCATCAGCGAGGCTGTTGAGGACGCCGCCCGGCGGGAGGATACCAACTACGCCCTGGGCAGTGTGCTGAACCACGTGCTGCTGCACCAGACTGTAATCGGCCAGGAGGCCAAAAAACAAATGGAGATGGCCGGGTATTACCCCGATGTTGTGGTGGCCTGCTGCGGCGGCGGCAGCAACTTCGGCGGCATGGCCTTACCCTTTGTCCACGATAAACTGACCAAAGATGCCGGGGTGCGTCTGGTGGCCACCGAGCCCAGCGCCTGCCCCACCCTGACCAGGGGCCATTTCGGCTACGACTATGGCGATGTGGCCGGCCTGACCCCGCTATTGTGGATGTACACCCTGGGCTCCGAATTCATACCCCCGGGCATCCATGCCGGCGGCCTGCGTTACCACGGGGATTCCCCCCTGGTGAGTCAGTTGCTGCATGACGGGATTATTGAGGCCAGGGCCTTGGGCCAGACAGTGTGCTTTGAGGCAGCCGTCCTCTTTGCCCGCAGTGAGGGCATCGTGCCGGCCCCGGAGTCATCTCACGCCATCCAGGGCGCCATTGAAGAGGCCCTTGCAGCCAGGGAGGCCGGCGAAGCCCGGACCATCCTGTTCAACCTCAGCGGCCACGGCCTGCTGGATCTGCCATCATACGACGCGTATCTGGGCAAAAAGCTGATAGACTTCCCCCTGCCGGAAGATATCCTCAAAAATTCCCTGGCCAATTTACCCAAGATCGGTTAAATTATCATCCTAACTACTCAGGAGTCAGGAATCAGAATGCCCCCTGAATTCTGAATACCTGAATAGTAACCAGAAATTTATCACTGAACTAATCCGCCCTAAGACCCCCGCCTCTGTAGGCGGCGGGTTTCAAAGGGCGGTTAAGTCCAGTATGGACTCGGCTAACATTCAGAGGGGGTTGAATCCCCCTCTGAATGAAGTCTCGTTCAATAAAGGGATCCGGGCTTTTATGTAGCCCGCCCCTTTATCATTGTAAATAGTATGCTTTTTGAGGTGGTAGCTTGGCCATCAAAAAAGGGACAGGCTACTATTTTCGCTTGCGAAAAAGTTGTCTGTCCCTTTTCAGTGCTGACGCATGCTTTTTGAAATACAGCGCTGCCAAGGCTTTGGGAGGTTGTAGAAATAAAGTTTTTCGCGCTATTTTCAATCGTGAAAGATGAGGGTTAGGAGTAATTTTTGTGTTTCAGCCCTGTACCCTTTTTGGCTCGGTTGACCGTGAAGTGCGAAACATGCTAAGATTAACAAAATTGTTACTATTCAGGTATTCAGAATTCAGGAGTCAGGATTCACAATGGACTGTATATCTTATACTTCGGAAACGCCATGGATAAACGATAAACCGATAAACCGCAAGTACGAACAGATGCGCCTTCTGCCATACCAGTAAATCTTCAAATGTTTTCGCTGGTTTTCTCATTCTGACTCCTGATTCCTGATTCCTGAGTATTTGGAGGGATTGTAGTTAATGAAGCTGCAGGGAACTATGCAAATTAACGGACAGGGGCGCCTGGTCATTGGCGGATGTGACGCTGTTGAACTGGCCGGAGAATTTGGCACGCCTCTTTATGTGCTTGATGAGGACCACTTCCGGCGCAACTGCCGCGAATACTGCCGGGCTTTTATAAACCGTTATGACGCCGTGGTGATTTATGCCTCTAAAACGCTGTTTAACCTGGCGGTAGGCCAGATTGTCAATGAAGAGGGCCTGGGTCTGGACATTGTTTCCGGGGGTGAGTTGTATACCGCCGCGAAGGTGGGCTTCCCTATGGAGAGGGTTTACTTCCACGGCAACAATAAGTCCCCCGGGGAGCTGGAGATGGCTCTAAAGCTCAAGGTGGGGCGGTTCATGGTGGATAATTTGAAGGAGCTGGAGCTGCTGAACCAGTTGGCCGGTCAAATTAATACCAGGGCCGGGGTGATTATCCGGGTTAGCCCCGGGGTGGAGGCCCACACCCACGAATACATCAAGACCGGGCAGATTGACAGCAAGTTCGGGCTGGCCCTGCAGACGGGCCAGGCCATGGAGGCCGTTAAAAAGGCCCTGGAGATGGAGAACATTGAGCTGGTGGGGCTGCATTGCCATATTGGCTCCCAGATTTTCGAGATGGCATCTTACAGCCATGCCGCCGAGGTAATGCTGAACTTTGCCGCCGGGGTGCGAGATCATACCGGCTGGACGCTTTCAGAGCTGGATCTGGGGGGCGGTCTGGGAATTTATTACTTCCAGGGGGATAACCCGCCCTCAATTAAGGAATATGCCGACTCCCTCATGGCGGCCGTAAAGCGGCAGGCTATGGAGAAGAACCTGCCGGAGCCCCGGGTAATAGTTGAGCCCGGCCGGTCCATCAGCGGCCCGGCCGGCGCCACTCTGTACACGGTGGGAACAATCAAGGACATTCCCGGGGTGCGCAAGTACGTATCGGTGGACGGCGGCATGGTTGACAACCCGCGGCCGGCCCTTTACCAGTCCAAGTACGAGGCGCTCCTGGCCAACAAAGCTGATCAGCCCGGGGAGGAAGTGGTATCCATCGCGGGCAAGTGCTGTGAGTCGGGCGACATGCTAATCTGGGACATCAAGCTGCCCGCGGTGGAGTTCGGCGACATTCTGGCTGTTAGCTGCACCGGCGCTTACAACTATACCATGTCCTCCAACTATAACCGCTTGCCCCGGCCGGCCATGGTTCTGGTTAAGGACGGCCAGGCCGACATCATTGTGCAGCGGGAAACCTACGCCGACCTCCTGCGCAACGATGTGGTGCCCGAGCGCCTGAAGGCGGCCCAAAAGGCGTCGGATGTCAGACGTCGGACATCGGAGTCATTTAATGGTAAGTATTCAGTAAACCAGGTGAAGTCGCGGCATTATCGTTAGCGAACGACTTGCGGAGCGCCGGTAACAGCACCCATTCAGGCATTCTGAATTCAGGAGTCAGAATTCAGAATGCCCCAAGAATATGGAATGTTTTCGCTGGTTTTCTCATTCTGACTTCTGACTCCTGAGTAGTGCCTTAACACGGTATCACTTAATGTATACTGTTTTTTTGTCCCTCACGGTATGGTATAATAGGGCGAAAATTGAATTGAAAAGCCGGAGGCGCAAAAAATCAACATGGAAATAATCACGACTCATACCAATACCGACCTTGACGCCATAGCATCCATGGTCGCCGCCCAAAAGCTGTACCCGGACGCCGCCATCATCCTGCCGGGCAAGCTGTCCCGCAACGTCGAGGACCTGACTTCGCTGCACAAGGACACCCTGGGCCTGAAGACAGTCAAGGAAATAGACCTGAAGGAAGTAAAAAGGGTTATCCTGGTGGATACCAAGAATCCTCGCCGGATTGGCAAAATAGCTGAAATTCTTGATAAGCCGGAAGTTGAAATCCACATCTACGACCACCACCCCTGGGCCGAGGGGGACGTACGGGGCGATGTGGAGGTGGTGGAGATGATTGGCTCCACCGCCACCCTGCTTACCGAGCTAATCCGGGAGCAGGATATATCCCTTTCACCCCTGGAGGCCACGGTCATGGCCCTGGGTATCTACGGAGATACCGGCAGCCTGGTATTTACCAACACCACCCCGCGGGATGTCGCGGCGGTGGCCTTTTTACTGGAACAGGGGGTTAACCTGGCCGTGGTGGGCGACTTCCTGGGCCGGCCCATGACCGATGAACAAAAGGACCTGCTGAAAGTATTGCTGAACAATGCTGAGATTCACGTAGTTAACGGGATTAAGGTGCTGGTGGCCCGGGCCGCCACCGGGGACTACGTGGTGGGTCTGGCGCTGCTGACCCATACCATATCTGAAATTGAGCGCCCCGACGCCGTCTTCACCGTGGTGGAAATGGAGGACCGGGTGCACCTGGTGGGGCGCAGCAGTCTTAATCAGCTAAATATCAAGAATGTCATGGCTGAGTTCGGAGGCTCGGGCCACCCGGCCGCCGGCTCGGCCAGCATCAAGAAGACCACGGTGGAGCAGATGGCGGAAAAGCTGCTGAAGCTGCTGGAAGAGCATGTCCGGCCGCCCCTTTGCGCCGCCGACATCATGTCCAGTCCGGTAAAAACCCTGGCCCCGGCAACAACTATCGCCGAGGCCGGGCAAATCATGCTGCGCTACGGCCATACCGGCCTGCCCGTGGTTAAGGGTCAGAAGGTTACCGGAGTGATTTCCCGGCGGGATGTGGAAAAGGCGACCCACCACGGCCTGGGCCACGCCCCGGTGAAGGGCTTCATGACCAGCAATGTGATTACCGTTCCGGCGGATACGCCGGTTTCCGAGATGCAGGCCCTGATGATTGAAAATGATATCGGGCGCCTGCCGGTGGTGGATGGGGAGCAGTTGGTGGGCATTGTGTCCCGGACGGACATCCTGCGCACCTTGCACGGCAAGTTCCAGTCCCGCCACCGGATTGTTTACGACAGCCAGCGGGGTCCCAAATACTTTAAAAATATCGGGGAAGTTCTGCGCCGTACCCTGGCGCCCTCGGTTTACAGCATTCTGAAGGAGGCCGGACGCATTGGCGCCTCTATGGGCTACCAGGTGTACGCCGCCGGGGGGATTGTCCGGGATGCCATGCTGGGTGTGGAAAACCTTGACGTGGACCTGGTGGTGGAGGGGGACGGCATTGCTTTGGCCGAGGCTCTGGGTAACACCCACCTGGCCCGGGTCAAGGTCCATCACAAGTTCGGCACGGCGGAAATACTGTTCCCCGATGACTTTAACGTGGATGTGGCCACCGCCCGGGTGGAGTTCTACGAATATCCCGCCGCCATGCCCCAGGTGGAGAGCTCTTCCCTGCGCCAGGATTTGTACCGCCGGGACTTCAGCATTAATGCCATGGCCATGGCCCTGAACGAGGAGCGTTTCGGGGACGTGGTCGATTATTTCGGGGGACAGGAGGACCTGCATTTGGGTATGGTCCGGGTGCTGCACAACCTGAGCTTCATCGAAGACCCCACCCGGATTCTACGGGCCATCCGCTTTGAGCAGCGCTACCAGATGCAAATTGAGCCCCAGACCCTGAAGCTGCTGAAAGAGGCGGTTCGCCAGGGGGTGCTGAACCGGGTTTCCAACGAAAGAATCTGGCATGAACTGAAGACCATTTTAGAAGAGCCCGAGGCCGGCAAAATGCTGGCCCGGTTTGATGAGCTGAAGATCTGGCCCCTGGTGTTCCCCGGCGCCACCTACTGGGAGGTGCAGCCGGTGCTGAAGGGGCTGAAGAAGTCCATCGGTATCCTTCGCTCCTGGGGCTTCAAGCACTCCGACGTGAAGTGGCTGCCTTATTTTATCGCGTCCGTGCACTGGGCCGGCCGGGAAACGACGGAAAGCATCTGCCAGCGCTACAGCTTGAACAAGCGGCAGACAGATAAAGTGCTGGCCGCCCTGGCCGGCTGGCGGGAGATCATGGCCCAGGTCTGGAAGGACCCCAAAGAGGTTAAATCCAGCCAGCTGGCCAGCCAGGTGCTGGCCTTGCCCCGGGAGGCCTACCCGCTGCTGCTGACCGTACTGGACGAGGAGTGGATGCGCAAGCGGCTCAGGCAGTTGCTGATCACCATCCACGAGAATAAGCCTCTGGTGAACGGCAAGTTCATCAAAGGGCTGGGTTACCGGCCCGGGCCGGTGTTCCGGGATGCCCTGGACGCAGTCTGGCGGGCCCGCCTGGACGGCCAGGTCAAGTCCCGGGAGGAAGAGGAGACCTTTGTGCAGGATTTCCTGGAACAAAGGAATGTTGAGCGCAAGCTTGTCACCCCGTCCGGTAAAGAATAGAAGGAGGGGACCGGTTGTTTAATATACCAACTCCCTTTGAAATTGCCCTGCTGCTGCCGGCCATTATCATTGGCCTTACGTTTCACGAGCTGGCCCACGGTTACGTGGCCTATCGCCTGGGGGACTCCACGGCGGCCCGGCAGGGCCGGCTGACGGTGAACCCTATCGCCCATATCGACCCTATTGGCTTTATTGCCCTGTTCCTGGTGGGGTTCGGCTGGGCCAAGCCGGTGCCGGTCAACCCCTTCAACATGCGTGGCGATCCCCAGCGCAATATGCTGCTGGTTTCCCTGGCCGGGCCGGCCGCCAACATGGTTCTGGCTTTTGTATTTGCCGTCCTGCTCGGGCTGGGGCTGGCCAATTTGTTTCCCCACGGCCACGAAATTGTGGTTCAAATTATTTACATTAATATTGTGCTGGCAGTGTTCAACCTGCTGCCTATTCCGCCCCTGGACGGGTCCAAGATTCTGGCCGGGCTGCTGCCGCCGTCCCAGGCCAATGTTATCTACGCCCTGGAGCAGTATGGCTTTATCATCCTGCTGATTCTGCTGTTTACCGGCGTTATCAGCAAAATTCTCAGCGTCATCATTCTTCCTGTTTTCGGACTGTTAATGGACCTGGCCACCGGTATTTCTGTTGGCTTTTAGCGAAAGGAGTATACATGATGAGTCGTGGCAGGATACTTAGCGGGATGCGCCCCACCGGCCGGCTGCACATCGGCCACCTGAGCGTGCTGGAGAACTGGGTTAAAATGCAGGAGGACTACGAGTGTTTTTTCTGTGTGGCCGACTGGCACGCCATGACCACTTCCTTTGATGAAACCGCCGGTATTCGCGCCAATACCTGCGATATGGTGCTGGACTGGCTGTCCGTGGGGCTGGACCCGGAGCGCAGCGTTATTTTCGTGCAGTCCGAGGTGCCCCAGCACGCCGAGCTGCACCTGATGTTTTCCATGATCACGCCCCTGAGCTGGCTGGAGCGGGTGCCCACCTACAAGGACCAGGTGCAGCAGCACCGGGAACGGGGCAAGGACATCATGAATTACGGCTTTTTGGGCTATCCCCTGCTGCAGGCGGCGGACATCCTGGTTTACCGGGCCAACGCGGTGCCGGTGGGTGAGGACCAGCTGCCCCACCTGGAGCTGTGCCGGGAGGTGGCCCGCAGGTTCAATCACCTGTTCAGCCCGGTTTTCCCCGAGCCCCGGGCGGTGCTGGCCCAGGTGGCGCTATTGCCAGGCGTTGACGGACGCAAAATGAGCAAGAGTTACGCCAACGATATTGCCCTGGTGCTGGAGGCCGGTGATTTGAAGGGCAGGATTAACGCCATGATCACCGATCCCGCCCGGATCCGCAAGAATGACCCGGGCCACCCCGAAGTTTGCGTGGTACACAAATACCACGGTATTTATAACGCCCCGGAATTGCCCGCCATTGAGGAGGACTGCCGGGCCGGCCGGGTGGGCTGCGTGGCCTGTAAAAAGCAGCTGGGCGTATCCCTGGAAACCCTGCTGGCCCCCATCCGGGAGCGGCGGGCCGGGCTTGAGGCCCGGCCGGGCTACGTCAGGGAAGTGCTGCAGGCCGGCGCCGGACGGGCCCGCCAGGAGGCCGGCGCCACCATGGCCGCCGTCCGGGAAGTGGTTTTCGGGAAGTAATTCAGGTGGTTAGGCAATAATTCTGTATGGTGGCCCCTTAATTTCGCGAACATTGATTAACGCACTTGATGGTTAACCATATTTTGGATATAATATAAAGAAGACTTGGTTTAGGTGGGGTTTTAACCCCATCTGAACCTTAGTTGCACTTATTTCGAGTTTACAGCCTGTTAATCCCCGACCTAAGAGGGCGGGATCTTACAGGCTGTACGAAGATAAATACCAATGATTTTATAGAGGGTGCTTAATGATGAGTAGGTATGAAATCGAAGAAATGATTAAGAAACACAAACCAATACTTCACGAAAAATATAAAGTTGAGAGCATAGGAATTTTTGGTTCGTATGCACGTAATCAGGAAACAGACGAGAGTGATATTGATATCCTGGTAAGTTTTCATGAGCCTGTGGGCTGGGAATTTGTTGACCTTAAAGAGTATTTGGAAAACCTGCTCAGGAAAAAAGTGGATTTAGTTACTGAAGGAGCGTTAAAACCTCAGCTAAAAGAAGCGGTTCTCAGAGAGGTTGTATACCAATGACCAAGAGGGGGTATCTTTTGTATTTGGAAGATATACTTTTGGCCATGGATAAAATTGGGCAATATACAAAAAACATGTCTCAGGAAGAATTTAAGCAAACTGACATCGTAATAGATGCTGTAATCAGAAACCTTGAAGTTATTGGAGAAGCGGCAAAAAGTGTACCAATAGAAGCCAGAGAGGAATATTCGCATATTCCCTGGAAGAGAATGATTGGCCTCAGAAATATCATGATTCACGAGTATTTTGGAATTGACCTTAGCATTGTTTGGACCACTGTAAAAAATAATTTGCCTGAGGCGAGAAAACATATTGATGAGATGCTGACTCAGACTAAAAGAGCAGAGACTGAGGGGTGACCTAACAGTCGCTGCTCTTTTGGTTTAGCTTTGGTCGGTTTGTTACTCTCAAAGACATCTCTGAAGAAACGCTTAAACCGTTCTGCTTTTCCGGAAGTAGCTGACCCAAGTATTACACACAGTGATTTGGTCAAATCGTACATAGGCGAAGGCGATTTCGTTCTTCTGCGTCGCGCGTAAAACGCGTGATAATCAACTATCCCTGTCGCATTTTTATGCGCAAAACTGCTGGTGCCCCCATGATAGCCGTTCCCTGCCCCCATTTCCCGTCCAGAACTTGCCACCGGGGTATAGTTATGGTTACAGGAGGAAAAATAGGGCAAGAGGGGGGAGCGGGCCGGTGTATTTAAACTACATAGCGCTGGCGCTGGCAGCCATTGCCGCTGTAGTGGCGCTGTTTGCCCTGGCTCCGCTGCGCCTGCGGGTGGTTTACCGGCGACTGGGCCACCGGGACCACCTGGCGCTCACCCTGGGGCCTTTTTGGGGTCTGTTGCCTATAAAAATAACGGTTCCCTTTCTGAACCTGATCCTGAGGCCGGACCGGCAGCAATTGGAGGTAAAGGCCCGGGCGGGTCAAACGCCTGGTCTGAAAACAGGCGTCGCCCACAAGAAAATACCCGTTCCCAACCTTGCCCGGGTTTACCAAGCACTGCAGCGGTGGTGGCCCGTGGTTCGGGCCGCCAGGCCGGCGGTAAGGTACATTATGGCCCGGGTTCGCCTGCGGCGGCTGAACTGGCGGACTGAACTGGGATTTGAGGACGCCGCCCGGACCGGTTGGGCGGTGGGAGTTGCCTGGGCTGTGAAGGGCCTGGCCATGAGTGTGCTTTACATAGTTCTATCGCCCGGGCAAAGGCCCCCCCGGCTGCAGGTTATTCCTGACTTTAACCAGCCCAAACTATACCTTGACTTTGACTGTGTCATTGAGCTGCGCCCGGTACACCTTTTGATATCCATCTTTATTGCAGCCTGCACGTACCTGCGCAGCCGCCTGGGAAGGGGATAGTTGGGCTGTCTATGTTTCTGTTTAAGAAAGCTTGCTTTTGAGGCGGCAATCCGGGACAACCGCCGATCCTGGTGGTGGCCGCGATTGTTGAAGCGTATGTGGCGCCCCTGTAGTATTGCCATTGCCAACAGTTGCTGCCACACATAAGACTGGTATTTCTAAATCAGGTAGATTTTTGTAGTAAACACTGTTCATATAGGTAAATACTGTTGACGCATATAATTAAAGTCTGCTAAGATATATTTAGTATAACTACTCAGGAGTCAGGAGTCAGGAGTCAGGAGTCAGGAGTCAGGAGTCAGAATGAGAAAACCAGCGAAAACATTTGAAGATTTACTGGTATGGCAAAAGGCGCACCTGTTTGTACTTGCAGTTTATCGTTTATCCATGGCGTTTCCGAAGTATGAGATATACGGTTATTCTGACTCCTGAATTCTGAATACCTGATAGTCAACTAGATCTTGATCTTGCGAGGTGTGTTTAATGTTTGAATTCATGCTGTCCAAGGAGCAGCTGGAGCTGCGGGATGAAATAAGGGCCTTTGTCAAGTCGGTGCCGCGCCAGATGGTGCTGGACATGGATGCGGAGAAGATCCAGTTTCCCCGGGGCTTTTTGGAGGAGGCCGGGGCCAGGAATCTGCTGGGCCTGCGCTTTCCCAAAGAGTATGGCGGCCGTGACCTGGACTGGGCCACGGAGGTGGTCGCCCTGGAGGAAATGGGCCTATTAAGCATGTCCTTATCCTGCCTGTACTCCATGCCCAGCATTGTGGGGGAGGCCATCAATATATTCGGCGCCCCGGAGCAAAAGGAGAAATTTTTACGGCCCACCATTGCCGGTACTATGGCCTCGGCCGAAGGTCTTACCGAGCCCCGGGGCGGCTCTGATTTCTTTGGCGCCACCACGGTGGCCAGGAAGGAAAATGGCAACTACATTCTAAAGGGCCAGAAGCGCTTCATCGTAGGGGCGGAGGGCGCCGACTACTTTATGGTTTACGCCAAAACCGACCCCGGCGCGCCGCCGCACAAATCCCTTTCAGCCTTCCTGGTGGAAAGGGGCCCCGGGGTCAAGGCGGAGTACATTTACGGCCTGATGGGCACTCGGGGTGGCGGGGCCGGGCGCCTGGTCCTGGACAACTGCGTGGTGCCCCCGGAAAACCTGCTCGGGAAGGAAAACGAAGCGGCCAAGATCTTCTACCAGATGATGATCCCGGAGCGGATGACCAGCGCCGCCGGGGCTATTGGCATGGCCAGGGCGGCCCTGGAGGTGGCCACCCGCTACACCACCCGGCGCAAGGCCTTCGGCCAGACCATCAACAAGTTTCAGGCGGTGGGCTTTAAGATCGCCGAGAGTATTACCATGCTGGACGCCGCCAGGGGCTTGGTTTACGCGACAGCCCGGGCGGTGGACACCGGCGCTGACCCGGCGGTATGCCGGCGGATGGTTTCCGAGGCCAAGAAGTTTGCCACCGAAACCGCCTGGGCGGTAATCAACAATGCCATGCAGGTGATGGGCGGCATCGGCTACACCAGGGTATACCCCATTGAAAGGCTCTTGCGGGACGCCCGGCTGGCCATGATTTGGACGGGCACCAGTGAAATCATGAGCCTGATTATTCAGCATGAGTACTACAAGGAACTGACCGGGTACGTCAGCGACCGCCGGGACGTCGAGGAGGACGCCCAGGACGCCGGCCGGGTTGAGGAAAAGGTTTACGAATAATAAAGACTACCTTAAGGGGACAGGCAACTTTTTAGCTTTGCGAAAAAGTTGCCTGTCCCCTTAAGGTAGTCCCTTTTGCTTTCACGTTCCCTGTCTGTAGATGCCGGCCATGATGGTGGCCAGCCGGTGGATGTGCCGCCTTATTTCCTGTTCGCTGCGGCCCGGGTATTTGCGGAAGGTAATCATGATGCCGTTCAGGTAGGCGAAAAAGGTGTGGGAAAGCAGCCGGACGTTACCGGTAACCCCGATTTTATTGAAAATATCATCAAAATTATTGAGCAGGTAGTGATCGATGGCATTATTGAAGGTTTCCAGGTAGTTTTCGTTTATGCCGCCCTCCAGCATGAAGTGAGTCATCATCTGAAAAAAGTCATCGTTGTCCAGAAGGTAGTCCACATAGGCGATTCCTATGACCTCCAGGGACACCTGCCGGGTTTCTTTGAGGTGCCTTTCCAGGCTTGCGCCAATTTCCCGGCCCTTGCGAAAGAAGGCCTCCACAAAAAGCTCGTCCCGGTCGTTAAAGTAGCGGTAGATTGAGGCGGCGGAGATGCCGGCCTCGGCTGCTATGTCACGCATGCTTACCTGGTTAAAGGGCTTGCGGGCAAAGAGGTTTATGGCCGCATCGATAATTAGTTTTCGCCGGACTTCCCGCTCATTTTCCTTTAGTTTCATCAGGGTTGATTTAGCTGCCATCTGCTTGCCTCCCGGCTCCGTCCTGAATAATAATCATTTATTATATTCTAGGCATGTTTTATCATATCCTGCAATACTACAATTTAGTGGGTTATTCATGAAACGACCCTGGAAGTGCAGATTACCTGTAGACTGAATATTTAGTACCCGCTCAGGTCATATTATGATTACAGTACTAAATCCAGTTAAATGTCTGGGGGGTAATTTGATGGAGCAGCAACATCCCATAGAGGGTTTGATGAAAACAACCATGGAGAGTATCAAGGCCATGGTGGATGTGAATACGGTTGTCGGGGACCCGGTCGAAACGCCAGACGGTACGGTGATCATACCCGTATCCAGGGTCGCCTGCGGGTTTGGGGTCGGTGGCGGTGAGTTTGAGCCCGAGAAGGGCGGTAAGGGTGAGCAGGAGCAGACGCCATTTTTTGGCGGCGGCAGCGGGGCCGGGGTCTCAGTACAGCCGGTGGCGTTTTTGGTTGTCGGGGGCGGGCAGGTACGGTTGCTGCCGGTGGACGGAAACGCAACTCTGGACCGTATTCTGGACATGACCCCTCAGCTGGTAAGCCAGATTCAGTCGATTATCGAGCGTTATCAGAGTAAAAGCCAAAGGAATGCGGCCGGGCCGGAAACCCCCTACGGAAAAGGCACGGCCGGCCCAATTTGACAATATGGGCAAAGAAATTGAAATATGTCCATCTTGCTCATCATTACATACATTTAGCGAAGAGTTGATCAGGAAAACATTCTGTCCCCAATCTAAATCTGGATGGCTTTCCGTTATGACGCTGGTAAGCAGGTTGCATTCAAAGGCCCATGCTCCAATTTCCGCGACACCATCACGGATCGTTAAACTTGTGAGAATGTTGGTGCTAAAGGCGTACGTTCCGATGATTGTCACATTGCCCGGGATTTCCAGGCTCGCAATATCGTTTTCTGCGAATGCCATAGACTCAATGCTCGTCACGCCGGACGGAATTACCAACATGCTGATAGGATTGCTTGCGAACGCTTCTTGACCGATAATCTGCACGCTTCCGGGAATTTCTACGCTTGCGAGGCTTTTGCCATAGAATGCGCCTGCCCCGATTTTGGTTACAGGGTGGCCATTGAAGGCATCCGGAATCGTTATATCCGGTAAGCTAGGATCTTCAAGCGTAAAATCTGTTATCGTCGCCTTTCCATCCCCGTCAATGATATAGGTGTAGACATTTCCATCCGGATCAGTATAGGTTTCAGACGCATACGCCGCTGCCGGCGCCAGCATTTGCACCACCAGCGCCAGGGCTATAAAAACCGCCCAAAACCTTCTGAGGTTTTTTCTTTTTCCATTCATCAACCTCACATCTCCTTTTTCATCATCAAATATTTTTCCAGCTTGTCCCTCTCCACAGGACAGAGCAGATAGCCGTCAGCTCTTACTTCAAACGCATCCAGAGCGTAATCCCTGTCATCGGACGAAAGCCATTCCAGCAGCTGTTCCTGAGCTTGGTCATGCCGGTTAAGAATATAAGCCCTCAATCCGTCACTCCCCCTCGTTATCCTCAAGCATAATCATATAAAAACCACTATATTTCTCAGCTTTATCCCTATTGTACAAAACGGTTTTCACCAAAATTTAACCAAAGAAATAAGCTAAAAAAACGGAAAACCGTTGGTCCATCAGGGTTTGACGGGCCAACGGCTGTTTTTGTCGAAGAAATTTCTAAAAAAATTTATTCGCTATAAAAAACGGAACCGAGTATGTCGCCTTTAATTTAATTCCGCCTTTAGCGTACGAATGGTCTCTTGGTCCAAGCCGGTGATTTCAGCAACCAGTTCTTCCGGCAAGCCCTTTTTCAGGGCCGCCCTGGCGGTATCCAGCCGTCCTTCTTTAATGCCTTCTTTA
>JBFMEU010000010.1:0-56963 GCA_040753155.1 Bacillota bacterium | reverse complement strand
TGTCCTACGCTTAAATTTAGCAGTTACCTGTTAAACTCCAAGGACTTGCTACTGGCGGTTGGTTAGACCTTACCAGGGGGGCATTGCACCCACTATATAACATGACCTTGCCTGGCCGCACTAAGTACCCGGTCCAATCCCCGGGAACGGACATAGTCTATGTCTTCCATACAGGCCCCCAATCGCAATTTGGCCTGTTTTAAAAGGATTGCCAGCCTTTTATTCTGGCGGTATGTCCACTCATATTCCACTAAAAGGCCCAATCTCTCTTCAAAGGAATAATCGTTAAAGTCAGTATTCTTTATTTGATCCGCCAGGGCCTGGGCCATACCGGTTAGCTTCATTTGATGCATACGATCAATAGTCTGGTTGTTTAGCACAGGTAGGTCCCTCCCTTGTTCTTGCCATAGTATTTGGGACCTCTTATATTATCGTGTTTTATAGGGGTGGCAGGAATATTTTCATTTAGTACCTGCTGATCCAAGCCTTTAGTTAATATAGATTTAACTCCTTTATAGCTGGGTGTGCCTATGGCCAATAACTTTAGGCAGGCTATTTCCAAACGGTCTTTGCCGTATTTATCAGCTAAGCGTATTAATCCCAGACAGGACCGGAAGCCTTGCTGCGGGTGAGCATAAGCACTTAATATTTTTTCTGCAGCCCGGCTGGTATATGGCCCTACTTCTTTAGCCCAGTTTATAAGTCTATCAGGTGTCCATTTCAGATATTCCTTATGTGATGTGGGCATGTGATTAGGGTCAGTGCTAAAGGCACCTATGGTCCTTTTACGGGGGTGCAGGGCTACCCTGTTACCCTTTGACAGTATCTCCACGGTATTATCGGTAATACGGACATCCACCTGCTGATTTATTAACTGATACGGGGTGCTGTAGTATCGTTTTTCTACCTCTATGTGGTAGTCAATATTTACCTTGGCTTTTTTCCACTGAGCAAACTGGTATCTTAATGTCGGCAATGGTCTTAAGGCCGGTTTCTCCAGAGATTCAAAAACACTTTTACGGGTGCCTTCCATTTTTTGAAAGGGCCGGTTATTAAGCTTTTCCAGGTATTCCTTAAGTGCCTGGTTTAGCTCATTGATATTAAAAAAAATGCGGTTTCTTAAAGGGGCCATGACCCAGTTTTCCACTACCTGAACCCCTTTTTCTACCTTTGCCTTATCCTTGGGCTTGATCACTCGGGTTGGCATTACCACCACACCATAGTGGCTGGCCATTTCCTGATAGGTGGGATTTATATCAGGCTCATAGCGGCAGGGATGGGTAACACCGGTTTTTAAATTATCAGGGTTATACCGAATTAGGTATAACCCTGATTATGCCGCGGAAATGATTATCTGCGACGCATACAGAAAAGTCTCGCATTTTGACTGCCTCGTATTTTAAAAGCGCGGAATAATTTTTTAATCCAAAGTATACAATTGTTTTCGGACATTAGGTTCCTTCCACAACATTTCACCTTCCAAGTGACCTTCATTTGCCTTCTTCATCGCTTCGCTCACCATTTCCCATGTGACAAAAGCATAGAAACCGGATGTGGTATTCATGCTTGCGTGTCCCAGTAATTCCATGATCGCAGGCAAAGGTACACCTGCTATATATAAGTGCATAGCCCGGCTCTTCCTTAACAAGTGACAATGAATTCTTTTCGGAATGTCTGGAACGTGCATACGGGCTTTATCCGCGTTTTCCTTTAAAATTCTGCTAACAGAGTCAACAGATAGTGACCAAAGCGAACCGGCCCTCTTTGTATAAAAAAGCGGCGCGCCCCGATTCTTCTTGGGGTGAAACTCATTCAAGTATGATTGAATGAGTTTAGCAGTCTTGGGCGACAAATTGACGTTCCGCAACTTATCGGCTTTTCCGCGCAGAGTAACAAATGACTCACCGTTCGCGCTGGCTTTCTCATTTAAATACAGATCGTCCACCTTGATGTCTACGAGTTCCTGAACTCTGGCGGCGCTATCATAGAGTAGCGATAGCATAGCTTTGTTTCGTCTGCCCGTAACTCTCCTGTTGTCTGGAGCGTTCATAATAGCAGCCGCAGCTTCATTGGACATGTATTCAATCTTTTCTTTTCGAACCTTTTTCATCGGAAGCTCAAGTACTTCGCGGCTGATCGATTCATTGGTGATTACATGATGACCACAATAACGAAGAAATGTCTTAATCGCGGAAAGCCTTAAGTTACAGGTTCGCGGTTTGCAATTTTGTTCTTTAGACATCCAAACCATAAAACCTTCAATACACGCGGGCGTAAACGTTCCAATCGTGATAGTGTCTCTGGTAAATCCAGAATCCTCAAGATATTTGATTAAAGTCTCCAGTGCCTGTTTGTAGGCTTTTACAGTATTCTGGGAGACTTCTCGCGCATTTGGTAAATACACTTTAAGAAATGATCGGGCTAATGACCAGAACTCATTTACGTCAGCGTCTTGTTTTCTTTTACTCATATGGAACCTCCGGAACGTCAGGTATCATCCAGTCCAAGCTCTTTTTGATCTGGGATACCTCTTTTCGAATTGGTGGTGATAGATGGAAATAATATTGGAAACTCTCCGGCAACTTATGCCCCATATGTCTCATTAAATATGGCCGCAGGACATTCACATCGTCACCGTTTCGCATACACAATTCAACATTTCGATATAGAAGATGGTGACGAAAATCGTATAACCTGGGTCCCCCATGCTCCACGGCGGGGACATTGGACGTCCATATTTCCCTGAAGTGTTTGGCAAAGTCGTTACGGGATCGGCTTACGGACGCGGGAAATAGGTACTTGTGACGCGGAAAAATCTTTTCGATCACTAAATTGTATTTGAAAAGAAATTCAGATAACTCCTCGCTCATATACACAGCCCGTTCACCGGTCTTGGCGTCTATGATGATGACTTCGCCGGTTTCAAGATTCACATTCTCCATCAATATTTTTAATTCACAGGTCCTGACACCCATACAGTACATAAACAAAAACGCCGCCGGAAGAACTATGTGCATGGATGGTTCTTTTTCATCCGGCTTCAATTCAGCGCACGCGCCGAAGAATGTATCAATATCGTCTTCTGAAAATAGATATGGAGGCTTAGGAGTCCTCCTTTGCGCGGCATCAACCGCAATCATAAAAGCTTTGGGATGTCCAATGCTTGTAAGATATTTGCCAAAAACTCTGACTGGGTCTACCCGGCCAGCGCGTGTATTCGGATGTTCATTGTCTCTTTTTAGGACCCATTGATCAGCCAACTGTTGAGGGGTCAGAGATTCGTTTTCTTTCGAGGCGCAAAACACATCGAAAGACCTTAGATGGTAACGGGAATTAAGATACTTAAATCCACAAGATTTTTTGAAGGCGACAAAAGCCGATATCTCCTCCGCGTATGGGCCAGCGACGGAATTTTTATCAATGATAGTAAAAGCGTTTGAACAACCATTATCAGTAAGATAGTTACCGAATGCTTTAATAACGGAGGTACCTCTTCTGCTCTTGGAATAACCGCGTTCTTCTTGGAAATGTATAAACGCGTCAGCCAGTTGCTGCGGGGACAATTTCAAATTAGATTGTATATTACAAAATTTATCGAAGTCCTTTAGACGAAACTCCTCATGTCTGTACTTCAAACCGGCAGATCTTTTCGTTTTAAGAAACGATATGATTTCTTCTGCAAACGAACCTGTGTACCCAGTAAATGCCGGTTTTGGCATATCTCCATTCGCGTAAGGAACCACAAAAGATTTCGTACTACCCTGCATGGTGAGGTACATGCCTAACTCTCTGATCATCCCAATATTGGCGGTGTTTTTTTCTCTAACCTTCCCGCGCCAGGCGTCTACCAACTGCTGGGGAGTCAAAAATTCATTCTCCTTCATGGCGCAAAATTTATCGAAGGCTTTTAGACAGTACTCCTCGGAAATATATTTTCGACCCGCCGATCTTTTTTGATCAACAAACTCCTTGATTTCCCTGGCAAAAGGACCAGAATTTATACCAAGCAGCCTGGGAGCGTTTCCTTTAGCGCTGAGTACAGTAAATGCTTTGGGGTGTCCCTGCGCGGTAAGGTACTGCCCGAGTTGCCTGACACAGCAACCACCATCATATTTCGGTTTATTATCACCTGGCTTTACCCAGGCCTCAGCTAATTGCTGAGGAGTCAAGGCTTGGTTTTCCACCGCGGCACAAAATCTATCAAAGGCTTTTAGAGCAAACTCAGAACTTGTATACAGGGAGCCTGATTGCCGTTTGAAATCAATAAATTCCTCGATTTCTTTAGTTAAGGGGCCGAGAAGCCTATCTTGTTGTTTTTTGTCAGCCATTAGGTCGACAACCATTCTTTCATAGGATTCGGTATAGGCAGACAGATAGAACTCATCTTTTTCACATCCAGTTCAGTATACAAATCAACAGATTTTTCATCGACATGCCCGATAGCCGCGGCGGCCTTTTGTACAGGGACACCTTTTGCAATCATTCGTGATACTAAACTGCGCCTGACTGCTCTCGGACAATGAAGTCCGTCCGCGACAAAAGTGACGCCGATTTTTCCTAAGGCAACTTTTAAGATGTAATTACAAACGGATGGAGTGAGTCTGCGGTATGGAGCCTTTTTTGTAAGAAAAATTAATTTCGATCCTGTTCCTTTAGGGCGTTCTTCGGTCATATATCTGACAATTGCTGAACCCATCACAGGAAAGAGTTCAATATTCATGCCTTCGCCTGTTTTGCTTTGAATAAAGCCGATGTTATCATTGTTCCAGTTAATATCATCAAGTTTGAGTTCGGTAATGTCAACCGGCCTCATGCCTGTCGCAAGCATTATTGTCACTATCGCTTTTGATCTTAAATCCCCATCATCGCCCTCAATATATTTCCAAAGAGCTTCTACATTTTCAAAACTCATAGCACGGACCGGTTTGCTCTTGCGGGGGGTGCTAAAGCTCGAGAAAAGTATGGCGTTAACAGGGACTCCCGCAAATTTCAGGTAGGTTTTGAGTTGCGACGGTACAATCCGCATGCTTCTTGGCGACCACTTGGCACTTAAAACAGTAATGAATTCCCGGATATCAATTGCCGTGACTATAGAGAGATTGCTTTTTTTAGTTTTATCCAGATAGAGTAGAAATTTTGTCGCTATCTGAAGATATGATTTTATCGTTTCCTTTCTTTTTTCTTGTTCTCTGAGATACTGCTCATAGGTATTTAAATTTTCTCGAAGAGACTTGATTTGGATTTTATCAGCATCTTTTTCGTTAGTGAAAACAGGAGTAGTGTTGACGGCTGTCGCAATCAAGTTAAGAAGTGCTTTTCTTTGGACACTGCTACGAGCAAGTTTAGGACTCTTTTGCATTCCTTCTTCAATATACTGAGCAATAAATTTTTCCGAGAGTTTTTCTGTGTTTAATAGGGCCGAGCTATGTTGGAGATCATTGAACCTTTCATTGTAGTGCCATATTGTTCTCTGCGAGTATCTCTTTGCTTTTACCAGCGACTTTGCTTTCACAATCAGATCCGAGATTGGAACCCTTTTTAATTCATTCGAAAGATTTATACAATCATTTAATCGAGGCATGTTTTACATCCGTCCGTAGTATTTCAGCATTAAGTCTATCCAGGATGTGAAAAATTATTCCGCGCTTTTAAAATATGAAGCCGTCATCATGCGGTTTTTCTGTATGCGTCGCCGATAATCATTTCCGCGGCATAATCAGGGGTTATTATCTCTGGGCAACCGCCAAAGTATTCCAGTGCCCGGCAATGGGCGCTGATCCAGGCGTAAAGGTCTAGGGACAAGCTGGCCTCTATATAGCTATAACTGCTGGCCCCCAACACTGCCACAAATACGTAGGCGGGTTGCTTTCCCCCGGTGGCTGTATCCACCACGGTCATGGTGAGACCGGCATAATCAACAAACATTTTCTCCCCGGCTTTGTGTAACTGGCGCAATACCGGATCTATAGTTTTTTTCCATCGTTGATAAAGCTCACAATATCTGCTGTACTGGTAGCCCTGGGGGTTTTGTTCTTTGTATTCCATCCACAGTAATTGCAAGGTTACACCTTTCTTTCTTAATTCCTGGAGGATGGCGGGATAGTCGGGTTCCTGGACAGCACGCCTTGTTGATACGTTTTTCGGAAACAACATGTTTTCCAGAGTTTCATCATCCATACCATCTGGTATCGGCCATGATATCCCGGCTATTTTGGCCCTGGCCAGATAGTCACTGACTGTACTCCTATTCAGATTACAACAGGTGCCGATTTTCCTAACACTTAAGCCGTTTTCGTGCTTTAGTCGTAGGATCTCCTTGATTTTACGCATGGGCAACCTCCCTTTTGACATTTGTTTCCCCCTTTCTTAATGCTAATTAGTGATTCGCATTAAGAAAGGTAATGCCTTGTTTATAGTTGCCCAGCGTCAAGCCCCGGTTAAATATTGCAAATACCAATTTTATGTATTTTGCAGCCAATTCCTACCATTCACCAAAAGTGTCCGAAAAAAATCGGAAATGGTGTCCGGATAATTTCGGAATGACTGTCCGAATTATTTCGGAATGGGTGTCCGATTAAAATCGTAATGAGTGTCCGGTTAAAATCGGAATAGGTGTCCGGATTCCGCCGGAATATGCACTTTGATATTGATCCTTGGACGCGGCTGGTATTTATCACGGCCCTGGACCAGTACCGGGAAGAAGCCTTTAGTGTTTATGCCTGTGATTATATCGTCAAACCCTTTAAAATGGACCGGCTGCGCCAAACCCTGGACCGCTTGTGTTCCGGCCCGGCTGCCGGGCGGGAATTATCCGGACTGAGTCATCTTTCAGACACTCTCGCAGACACGATACGCCTATTTCATACCGAGTCTAAAATGGTGCTATTAGAGTTGAAAAATATCCTTTTTATTACCAGGGAAGGGCGCCGGACGGTGATTTATCACACAAACGGCCTGTTGGAGACCAATGAACATTTGCAGACCTTATCCGAGGAGTTGGGCGGGTATCCGTTTATGCGCACGCAAAGGGCTTCATCGTTAACCTGAAAATGGTGCGGGAGATTATCCCGGTCAACCGTTGGACCTATGAACTTGTCATGGCCCATACCAACAAGAGACCGTTAATAAAGTGGGACAAACTTCGGCAATTGGAGCAAACTTTGGGTAATAGGAAGCGAACCTGAGAAAACTGGTTCTACCGGCAACATCTCTTTATCTTTCTGCCTTCCCCCATATCCCCGTAATCTTCTGTTGCTTTCAGACGCCATTATGTATAATTCAGACACAAATATGTATATTTTAGACAAAACTGGTATACAAACGATAAATTTTCTTCTACTATATAGCTTAAGCAGGATTTTACTTAGGCATATGTAGGAGGCGATTAAATGACTCTCCGTCAAACGGCGACCGACTTGTCTTTTTACCTGGCCCGGCAAGTGGACTTGCCAGAAAAACAGGTTGATTCTTTGCGTTTTGGCCTGGGAAATCATTATCGGCAGCCTGATCAAGGGAATGCTACTTTTCGCCCTGGCTTGGGCGTTGGATATCGTTATTCCGGTCGTAGTGGCCCTGTTGGTGGGAAGTGGTTTTCGGTCACTGGCCGGTGGGGCACATTCCACCGCTTATGTGCGCTGCCTGGTTCTCAGCTTGGCCATTTACCTTTTAACAGGTTGGACGGCTACAACGTATGCTTTCCTGATTTCACCCGACCAACTGGTTAACCTGCTGTTTATCGGTTTTCTGTTTTGTTTCCTTACGGTGTGGTGGTGGGCTCCCGGGCCGGTGCCCGGCAAGGAACTTACCTCCTCTAAGCATAAGCTGTTTAAAGTGCTGTCCCTGCTTTATCTCTTCCCGTGGTTGGGAGCCATGATCTACCTGGCCGGTCAAGGCCATTCATCATTGGCATTGGCTGGACTTCTCGCCCTGCTGGCGCAGGGATTCGGTCTCACGCCCATGGGTTACCGGCTCATTAAGCGTTACGACTTGTTGCTAATGGGAAACTATCCTGAAAATAAGTATTTTCATCATTCTGCTGGTGCCGCCTCAGCGGCATGGAGGTCTATCCAGAAATGATAGAAAGGAGGTGACGACAAATGTTGGCCAGGTTTAAAAAGTTGATCTTTGCTCCGGTAGTCATGGTGGCGTTGTTTGCGGCATCGGTGGGCATCCAGCCGGCAAGCTTTTTCATGTTGTACCAGCCGGAAGAGCCGAGATAGTCATAGTGATCTCCCTTATGTGTATGCTAGAAGCAGGAAGATATTAAAGACGTAAAAAAGACAGCGTTGAAAATACTTAAGAAGGAAATTGCAGCAATGAATTCTTATTTTGTTGAGAAAATAGACATTTTCATCTATAATTGTGCCCCGCAAGGGGCATGAGGGTTTGATGACAAACAAGTGAACGAACAAAAACACTACAATTAACGGTAGAAGACTTGGAACAAAACCAGCAGAAGCCATTCTGCGATGTTACGATAAAAAAGTAAGGGGGCTATTCAATGAGAAAATCAACACTAGCTAAGTTTATGATAGTACTTCTTGTGGCAAGCTTATTATTTCCTGTAAATTCCTTTTCGCAAGAACAGGACTATAGTCTAAAGGATCTTTTTGCTAAATCATCGGAAAAACTTGATGGTGCTTATGCTGAAGCATATGCAGCACAACTTGGTGAATGCTTTAGAAAAGATATGTTATCTTTTCTAAGCGAATTAGCAAATTTGCCGAAAGATCAAGTGGATCGTATATCTTTTCGAGTTGCTTACAATTGTAGTTATTTTGACTTAGAAACCATTAAATCTGACTTGGAAGCCGTGATTGACGGAAGTAAATTCAGCCCGAACCAAATTACTGTTGCTAATCAAATAATTGCTGCTATGGAATCAGTTATGCAGGCGCAACAAATCCCGCCGGGTGAAGGTGAGCACATAACTAATCTTCCTAACTTCGACGTAGAAACAACTAAGAAGTTTATAGGATTGCAAAAAGATCTCGGTTATCCTGTAGATGAAGAATTCTTTGAAGTTTTAAAACGTTCTTTGCAAGTTGATCCCAAAGCATTTGTTGAAATGACAGCGGAGTTTGAGGAATCTATACAAGGATATATTGCCAATTCAGTTGCTCGGTCGGCTCAGGGTTCCGATAGACACAAAATCAAGACGATCCTTGAAGAATTGAGTAGGGATCAGGAATTAACCGAAAAAGATACGAGTGTAATAGAAAGGCTGTTACGTACGTTAGACAATGTGACACAATCTTCGATGGAAGTTGATGATAAATCTCAGGTTGGTATAGCTTCCACACCAGTACCTACTATAGGACCCATTAACTATACTACTCTTCCCCTGGTAGTTGGAGAAAATGAAAACGTAAGGTTTACTCTTAATGAGAATACTACCGGGATTGTCAGAAGTTACTATGTTGAGGTTTACAATATTAGAAACGGTGTTTCTTATTTAAAGGGCGGCAAGAATGTTTCTATGCCTACTGGAGTAAGTAGTATAACTGTAGATATGTCACTTGGTTTTTCATCTACAGGACCTGTCTATACTAGAGTGGTGGTAAAATCAAGTTCGAGTGGTCCGCAGTTAACCGCTAGAACTGGAGCATATCCTGATACAGTGTATGGAAAATGGAGAATAAGTGTAACTCTTCCGGTAAATCGTAATTACAAGGGTACTTTAAGGCTTTTTAAAGCCGATAATACTTTGGTTAGCACCATGGAATGTTTAGGTCTATCACAATCTAATGGTTCAATGATGGTTTGTTGTGGCAATACTCCAACTGGTGAGTATACCGGTCAACTAGGTGGTAAGCACACACCGTATAGTAGTTATGGTCCATATCAAGTCATAACAATGACTGGTGTTTCAGGAGTGATCGTACAGTCGGGGAGAAGCGGCATATGGATTCATGGAGGTGACCCTGAAACCAACACTAGTTTGAGTCGGTACCCTTTGCGTCCAACCAATGGTTGCGTCAGGATTTCCAATAGTAACCAGCAAATCCTGGAGAATCGTATTGCCGCGCTCGTTTCGTCGGAGTATCATTACAGTACAGGAAATATTTCCATAATATAGCAATAGATTTCTTGGGGGTCTTTTATCCGGAGAGAAGGTAGTTACATAAGAAGGCCTTTGCAGAGGACACAATTACCACACACAGAGGTGGAAACTAATAGGAATTAGATAGTTACGTTCTTGCGACAAACATTATTCCAAAATCAAGCGAAAAGTACGAAGCCGATGGTGCCAAGGAAATCAATGTGTCCTTTCATTCGATTTTGGAGGATGAATGCCTGAGCCGGTATGAGTTTGCATCATACCAGGAGGCTTGCCAGACCGTTATTGAGTTTATTGTGTTCTACAACGATCGCCGGATCCATGGTAGTTTGTATGACTACTCACCTAGTGAATTCCGGAAGCAGCTGGCTTCAGGGTAAGTCAGACCGTTTACATTATCGTCAAGGTATAGCTAATTATTTAATTATACCGGATGCCGGAGCCTGAGCTTGGACCCCCTTATTTTCTTATTTAAGGCTATCTCCAACCACTTGGCCAAGACCTGCACGGCAACGGCTTGGTCTTTACCCACCGTGATAAAATGCATGGTGGGGACGGGCTCTATAATTCCCATACCGTCTACCATCACCCTCACCCGTCCCTCGGTGTATAGAATCACGGTGGGTAAAGGCTTGACGGCCAGGTCACATTAGAAGACAACCATATCAATGTATGGATGGAAGAAAAGGTTTTACTTGTTTTTTGAAACCCTGTGTAATCGCGAGAATAAGGGTAATAGACTCTAAAATCAAGGGTTTAAACCTAATTATCTGAAATGTTTATAATTTTCAAGATTCCTTGTAAGGAGGAGGTGAGCATATTGGTTTATTATCATCTATCCCGAGATTCCCCACAAAAAAATGTAATAGTGGATTTGGCAGCCAACCGGGTACACACCTGACAATACCGTACCCCTTATTGTGCCGTTCATAAAACTATTACAATTCTATTTAACCATTTTTTTATTGATTTTCAATTACTAGAAGCCACAATGCTCTAAAATTATATATTACAGAAGGGAGTGATTTTTAGTGGTTAAGAGGAATCTCAAGGTTGTATTCTGCACTTTCATGGTGGGTATCCTTTTGGGAATAAGTACAGCAGCTTATGCAGCCAGCCTAAGTAGCTCTTGGAAGTACTATGGACCCGTTAATGGCTACAAATACAAAAACCAGGCCGTAGTCAGCACACATTCTGGTATTGGTGTGAGTGCCCACACGCAGGTCTCATCAGATGGGTCTGGAAACATACCGATAGGATATATGGGTGCCAAGGCTATGCTATACAAAGAAAATGGCGATCTGTGGGTGTCTACTAGTTGGGAGTACAACGACATTATCCTATACGGATTTGCAAAGAGTACGAGTGTCCAATCTGCAAGCTCAGGTAGCTACTATTACTCTAAAGGCAAGACCAAGGCTTATCACGGCGACGGATATAATGAGTATTGGACATTTTCGAGCCCGAACATCAAGTATAATTAAGGGGGGAATAAAATGTGGCTTAAATCGTTTGTGGGACGAATAGCAATCATCGGTGTTACCCTTGTTGCTGGCTTAGCAGTGGGAATGCTTGGTTTTGGCCCTGCAATAGCTACCACCTTATCTAACCAAAGCCAAGAACCCGCTCCCGTCTATCAGAAGAACGAGAATGGTCAGACGTATGGCTCTGCTCTATATGCCACTTCTATAGACACAGAGCCGGATTTAATTAGTGCAGAAGGCGAGGACGGCATTAGAGGTTACGTTCGATCTGAGGATCTGAATGGGGTGCAGCCCAAGACGCCGGAGGAAGCTTTGGCCCAGATGCGTAAGGCTGATAGCGTTAATAAAATCCCGCTATATGCCGTTGATGGTAAAACTGTTATTGGCACATTCAAAATCGAAAAAGGAAAAATGATAGAAAAATTAGCTGAGCCAAAAGGGAACTAGTGAGACTGAAAGGGGGACCAGGAAACTGGTCCCCTTTTTGTGCGACTGGTAGTCGTCCGTTGTGTAAAACACAACAGATTAGTCATTACCCGAGTTTGGCGTAAATATTTTCCGATTGCAGGCATCAGCAAGTGCTGACGGCACTTTGCAAGAGCCGATTCGGGACTACAACCAGTTTTCTGCTTAATTCAGCACCTGCTTGCCCCTCTTAGGATCAACTACAGATTCGCAGTTAATGGCTTGTAATGCTTTAAGTTTGTTTGTCTGACACCTGGGTAGTGTTCATACGATAACGCGCCAGGAGAAAACAGGATGCAATGCTTGATTTTCCCATTTTCCCGATAAGACATCATGATCTTATAATGGCAGTAGGTTGTTCCATGATTGTGCAAACTGATTTTTTAAGAAACATAGCAGCCCCTAAGCAGATTATTATGAGACTACAATTATTATATCAATAACCCTTGTATAATCAAGCATTGACGCTTTATTTGGTGCGATTATTCGGGACTACGGTTTTGAAGTTGAGTGGCGCTAGGCCTTGATATTACTGGGTTTGGTAAAATATGTCGCCAAACTCGGGTCATTATTATTTAGACCCCATCAGTGATACTTCGGTAAAGATGGCTGTTCGGCTGGGAAAAGACAGTTATTAGTACTAAGAGGAGGCAGAAGGAAAAAAGTAGAATTATAGAGAATCATTACCTCAGTGAGAAAGGGTACAAAACTTGAGAATGATCGTTTACCCCTGCACTGGGAGGAGACGCCTTTGGATCGGATGACTTTCTTTTCTTTAGTCATAGTATCTTTTCCCGAAGCGATTCTGGTGGCGGCCCTGGGCCTGGTGCTGGCAGGAGTTCAGTTTCGATGGCTAAATCTGGTGTACGTGGGTACATTCCAGGCGGGGGTGGCTTACCTGATACGGCTGCTGCCGGTACCTTTCGGTCTGCACTCCTTAATCCTGACGGCCATTTTTATCATCATAATTTGGCTGGTTATGAAGTTGGACATAAGACTGGCGGCAGTGGCCGCATTGCTGGGATTGACCGTCTATGTGGCCATTGAAACCGTGGTCAGTTCGTTGTTGCTGTATCTGACCAGCTATCCTATCACCTCTATATTTGAATCACCAACTATCAGGCTTTTCTTTTTTCTCCCACAAGCAACGCTAATGGGATTACTGATCTGGGCCTGTCTACGTTTTAATTTCAGACTGCTGGGGCCACCTCCGGGCTTTACAGTGAACGATGACTGGCAAGCTTTAAATAGATCTTATCTTCTGGTCTACCTGCTCAGCGTGCTGCCCGTTATGCTTCTGGGAACGTTAAACTTTGCTTTTTTAACCGCCCGGGCCAACGTTTTTCCGGATCAATACCTGCACGTTTTTCTGACTGCTATGGCTTTGGCCGTACTGGTTCTCACCGCCCTTACACCCTTTAAGATACAAGCTATCGGCCGGGCCGTAGCAGATGCCTGTATAGCCCGAAAAAACGCTGAAAGCCTGACCCACATCGGAAAACTTCTCCAACTGGTGCGCCATCAGCATCACGACTTCCATCATCAACTCCAAACTATCTACGGCTTATTGGAAACCGGGTGTTACGAGGAAGCACGGCAATTTATCCGTGAATTACACGAAGCCATCTGCTTTCCTCTTGAACTGATTCGTACCGACAGCCCCCAAGTTATGGCGCTTTTATACACTAAACTGGCGTTGGCCGAGGCCAGAGGAATCCGCCTGGAACCGGTCATTGAATGTTCGCTGAAACAACTTCCCTTGAGCCCGTTGGAAACCAGTACACTGCTCGGAAACATTCTGGATAACGCCCTGGAGGCGGTGGAGCAGGTCCCGCCCGAGGAAAGGCTGGTACACCTGGAAATCAGATTTGATTCAGGGGGCTATGCCATTAACGTAGCCAACCGGGGCCGGCTCGAAAACTCCCAATTAGGCCGGATTTCCCAGTCAGGGTACACCACCAAGGAAGGGCATAGTGGAATGGGTCTGGCCAGTGTCAGCGCAATCGTGGCAAAATACGGTGGAAGCATTGAAGCTTTCCAAGACGGCAGAGATACTGTCTTCCGTGTTCTACTCCCCCCTGGTGAAGAAACGGGCACCGACCCAACAGTGGAAAAAGACAACCCTGTTTAATGAATCTGATGTAGAAAGGAAAGTACAAATGCTGCTCACCGTGTTAATCGCTGAAGACGATCCGAAAATGCGCCGCGTACTCAAAAAAGTCGCCGAGGAAAACAATGATATCCGGGTGGTGGGTGAGGCTGCGGATGGGACCAAGGCATTGATGCTGTTTGAAAAATTACAGCCCGATGTTGTCCTCATCGACATCAATCTGCCGGGGAAAGACGGGGTTAATTTGGCCCGGGAAATCTTTGATCTTGATCCCTGGACGCGTCTGGTATTTATCACGGCCCTGGACCAGTACCGGGAAGAAGCCTTTAGTGTTTATGCCTGTGATTATATCGTCAAACCCTTTAAAATGGACCGGCTGCGCCAAACCCTGGACCGCTTGCGTTCCGGCCCTGTTGCCGGACAGGACTTATCCGGGCTGAGTCATCTTGCGGAAGCTGACACAGGTGCCCTACGCCTATTTCATACCGGGTCTAAAATGGTGGTATTAGAGTTGAAGGATATTCTTTTTATTACCAGGGAAGGTCGCCGAACGGTAATTTACCACACGAACGGCCTGCTGGAGACCAATGAACCCTTGCAGACCTTAACCGAGGAGTTGGGCGGATATCCGTTCATGCGCACGCACAAGGGCTTCACCGTCAACCTGAAAATGGTGCGGGAAATTATCCCGGTCAACCGCTGGACCTATGAACTGGTCATGGCCCATACCACCAGGAGACCGTTAATGATGTGGGACAAACTCCGGCAATTGGAGCAAGCTTTGGGTAATAGGAAGCGAACCTGAAAAAAAGATTATCTGCCGGCAACATTTCCTTTATCTTCCTGCCTTCCCCTATATCCCCGCAATCCTCTGTTGCTTTCAGACACCATTATGTATAATTCAGACACAAATATGTATATTTTAGACAAAACTGGTATACAAACAATAAATTTTCTTCTACTATATAGCTTGAGCAGGATTTTACTTAGGCAGGAGGCGATTAAATGACTCTCCGTCAAACCGCGACCAACTTGTCTTTCTACCTGGCCCGGCAAGTGGACCTGCCGCAAAAACAGGTTGATTCTTTACGCTTCGGCCTGGAAATCATTATCGGCAGCCTGATCAAAGGAATCCTCCTTTTCGCCCTGGCTTGGGCGTTGGATATCGTTATTCCGGTCGTAGTGGCCCTGTTGGTGGGCAGTGGTTTTCGGTTGCTGGCCGGTGGGGCACATTCCACCGCTTATGTGCGCTGCCTGGTTCTCAGCTTGGCCATTTACCTTTTAACAGGTTGGACGGCCACAACGTATGCTTTCCTGATTTCACCTGACCAACTGGTTAACCTGCTATTTATCGGTTTTCTGATTTGTTTCCTTGCGGTGCGGTGGTGGGCTCCCGGGCCGGTACCCGGTAAGGAACTCAACTCCTCCAGGTATAATCTGTTTAAAATGCTTTCACTTATTTATCTCTTCCCGTGGTTGGGAGCCATGATCTACCTGGCCGGCCAAGGCCATTCCTCATTGACATTGGCCGGTCTTCTCGCCCTGCTGGCGCAGGTATTCGGTCTGAGCCCCATGGGTTACCGGCTCATTGAGCGTTACGACTTGTTGCTATCCAGAAACGATAGAAAGGAGGTGGCGACAAATGGTGGACAGGTTTAAGAAGTTACTCTTTACTCCGGTAGTCATGGTGGCGTTGTTTGTAGCATCGGTGGGCATCCAGCCGGCAAGCTTTTTCCTGTTGTACCAACCGGAAGAGCCGAAAAAGTCTGACAAGATACCAAACATCAACTTTTAAGGAGGCTTTATTGAATGATCCCGAAAAAAGCGTTTTACGTAGCATTTGCATGAAATGATTTAGACGCCTGTAGAACTTTTGTGGTCAACTTCGTTTATTATTCTTCGGTGGAACTATATGGGTTTTTTCCACCATCTTTGTACCGCTGTACTACACCTGAACCGCTATACATCGCAGTCCTTACGGGCATGGGTACCATTCTTCCAAGATGGTGTCGCATCCACATGAAGGACAGGAGTCGGGTCATAAATCAAGTTGCCTGCGGTTAACTCCAACCACCATGTGTGATTTCAGTGATAATCACCTAAATATATCCTAAATTAATCATTATACGACAACAATCCCTGGCACTCTATAACCAGTTTGAGATGCGGTTATTGCTACTAAAATACCGAAAGGATTATATGTTTTTCACAGGGTCATTGAAGATATATTGGGGCTATTATGGGTTTCGTGCAAATGCTACGTTTTATAAGGCAACAGGCAAAGAAAATTTAATATGAAGGAGTTATAATGCTTTGGTAAGGAAATTTTTTGTTTTAGGATTGATATTGGTATTCACCTTGGGCACAATATCAAGTGTGTTTGCTAACGAAGTTTCCAATGCTTTAACCAAGGAAGCAATTATGGCGCCAGAGTTCGGACCAGATGCATTAACAGATGCCCAAATTGAATTTCTTAGGCAAAATCCGGACTTAGCCAAGAAGAGAACCGCCAAAGATTTGGAATACTTAAGGAATAGGACGGAACAAGCATTACTTGAAGCAGTTATTAATGATTCAAAGAGGGGTGACGTTTCTACTTCGAGTACAACTTTGATTGTTCGTAAAGGTCAACAATACACGATTAGTGCTGCTGATGTCGGTAATCATGGTGGTTCAACGAGTGGGATAGGGACAAAATTGCATAACACTGGTACCGGAACACAAGCTTGGGCTGATGCGCGGGCAGATGCTTATGGGGTTGGAAGAGCTGGTGCTTGGGCTTACGTTGGGAAAAGAATAAAAGCAGAGGGTAGTTTTAGTGGAGAGAAGATTCCTGTAGTAATTACTTACAGAGGCCATGCCAGAGGCATGGTTCATGGAAGCGCTTATGCTGGTTATGGCGCAGCTGGGGAAGGCAGGGTAAAAGTTGTTGCGGTTGATCTGTCTTCAGGCACAATTGCGGCTGAGGCCCCTATTTGGACTGGAGCCAGCTCGGATGGTCAGCAAAGAAATTGCGATGTTTCCATCAATAGACAGCTAAGCTTTTTCTTGATTTCTGGCCGTGAGTACATGCTCTATGAATCTGTAGGTGTTGATGGCTATTCTCTGGGAGCAGATGGCTATGGAACGGGACAGTTTTACAACAATGCAAGAGGTGGCAGAGGAATCGATTGGACAAGTATACATGTTGACGCAAGGTAAACAACCTTGTTAAGGTTAATGATGGCAAGAGTAAGGGTATCACCTTACTCTTGCTCCTTTGTTGCTCGTAGTAAGTAGTTTTGGTTAAGGAAGTAATTTATAAATGGCAAGGAAACTTGAGTTTGATGATACTGAATAAGCACTTGAGTTGAAGGTATTACTAGCAACTGAGAAAGGATAGAAGTAGAATGATGAACTTAATCCTACGACTTGCTCAACCTGATTTTACCAATCAAACGTATATTATGTATGTTGCCGCCATATTGATTTTATCTGTCTTTTTCGTATTATTAACAAGCGCCCTATTAAAATGGTTGTGGAATATTACTATTCCCAGGATATTTTCCTTGCCTGCAATCAGCTTTTGGGAAGCCTTTCGTTTATTAATTATTAGTTGGTTATTGTTTCGAGGAATATGGGGGTTTATTTAAGATACAGGACATTTTAAAGTGCCTTAGAATTCCTTCAGAATACACAGTATCAGAATCATGTCCTGCGTCTTTAAACCGCTCTGCCACTGCAATGGGCAGGTTCTCATCGATTTTTATTTTCATAATTTATCACCGGGGCAAAGGGCTATATGTTCTTCTTTTACCAGCAGGGCAGCATATGCCAGGGTAGCATCTATGTCGGCCGGGGATAAAGAAGGGTAATTTTTCAAAATCTCCTCCCGGCTTAAGTCCGCTGCGAGGTTATCTAAAATAACTGAAACGGGGATTCTGGTCCCAGCTATACAAGCAGTTCCGTGGCATACTTCCGGATCGGTAGTTATTCGTTTTAATAAACTCACAATTAACACCTGGTTTCTGAAAACTAAACAAATCTGATTTATACAGGATACTACAGATATATTTAGTTTCTCTCCCGCTGACTAACGGGAGGCAGTGTCACAGGATTCAACTGCTGAGCTATGGACTTTCGTCCATATTCCGGGTGGCTTAGTTGGGGACATTCCTCCGAAGGAGGTGTGTCCCCTTTCCTTAAAAACGCCGCCTGGTTATACAGTTCTGCCCGGAAGGAGGTGTTACCCACCGCCTGGTCGTTACTCGCGGCAACAGCCTTTCACTGCGTGTACTGTGCCGTAACGCAAACTTTATCTTCGCACAGCCTGTAAGCTCGAAATAAGTCCGGGACTACCTGATAAAAAAGTCAAAAGGTGCAAGTTATCCTTATATATACTTATAAGAACAACATGCACCTTTTTTTATCTGTAATCCCCCACTACCCCAGACAGCCACCTGCCATTGAAAAATATCGCTGTCTTATGGTTTTCAAACAACCGGAAGGTGTACCCTTTTTGTTTTTTGTTATTGCTGGACATACTCCTGCAGGGGTATCAAGGGCAGGTCAGCCCCCTCCTTGATATCACCCAGCACCTCGGCGATGGCCAGGGTGGTGTCCAGGGAGGTGAGGCAGGGGATGCCGTGCTCCACCGCCGCCCGGCGGATGCGAAAGCCGTCCCGCTCCGGCGCCTTGCCCCTGGTCAGGGTATTCACCACCAGGTGAACCTTGCCGCTCCGGATCAAATCCTCGATATTCGGGGAGCCTTCCCGCACCTTCTTCACCGCCTCCACCTGCAGGCCGTGGGACTGCAAAAAGGAGGCTGTGCCCGCAGTAGCAAGCAGGTTATACCCCATCGCCGCAAATCTCTTGACAATGCCCAGGGCCTCTTCCTTATCCTTATCGGCCACGGTGACCAGGATGTTGCCCCGCCTGGGAAAGGAGTACCCGGCCGCGGTAAGGGCCTTGTACAGGGCCACCGGATAACTCCTGTCCACCCCCATGACCTCGCCGGTCGATTTCATTTCCGGCCCCAGAGAGATATCCACCTGGACCAGTTTGCCGAAGCTGAATACCGGGGCCTTGACGCCAAAAATATCCCCTTCCGGCCACAGCCCGCTGCTGTAGCCCAGGCCCTTCAAGGATTGGCCCATAATCGCCCGGGTGGCCAGATTGACCATGGGAATACCGGTGATTTTGCTCATATAGGGCACCGTCCGGCTGGCCCGGGGGTTTACCTCCAGCACGTAAACATCCCCGTTGTACAGCACATATTGAATATTAATCATGCCTCTGACATTCAGGGCCAGGGCCAGGCGGGTGGTGTAGTCGATCATGCGGTCCTTGATTTCTCCGGTGACCAGGCCGTTGGTGGGGTACACGGCGGTACTGTCCCCGGAGTGCACCCCGGCCCGCTCAATGTGCCGCATAATGCCCGGGATAACCACCGTTTCACCATCGGCAATGGCGTCAACTTCCAGTTCCACGCCCATGAAGTATTTATCTACCAGCACCGGGTGCTCCGGGGTTACCTTAACGGCGGTGGCCATGTAATTCAGTAATTCCTCGTCATTATACACTATTTCCATAGCCCGGCCGCCCAGTACATAAGAAGGGCGAACCAGTACCGGGTATTCTATTTCCGAGGCGATCTTCAAGGCTTCCTCCACTGAAAAGGCAGTCCGGCCGGGAGGTTTGGGGATACCCAGTTCGGTTAGCAGGCGGTCAAACCGCTCCCGGTCCTCGGCCCGGTCAATATCGTCCACAGATGTGCCCAGGATTTTGACCCCGGCCCTGTGCAATGGCCCGGCCAGGTTAATGGCGGTCTGGCCGCCAAATTGAACGATAACACCCTCGGGTTGCTCCTTTTCCAGGATGTTCAGCACATCCTCCGGCGCCAGGGGCTCAAAGTACAGCCGGTCGGCGGTATCAAAGTCAGTGCTGACTGTTTCCGGGTTGTTATTGATAATGATTGCTTCCAGGCCGGCCTCCCGCAGGGCCCAGACCGAATGCACCGAGGCGTAGTCAAATTCAACCCCCTGGCCGATGCGGATGGGTCCGGAGCCCAGCACAACCACTTTGCGGTTGCCGGTGACCCCGGCCTCATCTTCCGTATCATAGCAGGAGTAGTAGTATGGGGTAAGGGCCTCAAACTCGGCGGCGCAGGTGTCCACCATCTTATATACCGGCCGGATGCCCAGATCCCGGCGTAGTTGGCGCACCTCGGCCCCGGTGATGCCGGCGGCCTGGGCCAGATAATCATCACCAAAACCCATTCGCTTGGCTTCCAGCAAGCGTCTGGGCGTCAGGGCCTGCTTGCCCATGCGCCTAACTTTGTCCTCCAGCTCAACGATATTTCTGAATTTGCGCAGGAAGAACCTGTCTATTTTGGTCAGGTTGAAGATATGGTCAATAAGCATGCCCCGGCGCAGGGCCTCCACAACCAGAACCATACGCCGGTCGTCCGGGCGCTTGAGGTTTTCCTCCAGCTCCTCGTCACTCATGGCTGCCGCCTCGGGCATAATTAACCCCGTCAAGCCCACTTCCAGGGAGCGCACAGCCTTCAGGATGGCCCCCTCCAGAGTCCGGTCAATGGACATAACCTCACCGGTGGCCTTCATCTGGGTGCCTAAAGCCCGGTCAGCCAGGGCAAACTTATCAAAGGGCCAGCGGGGCCACTTGATAACCGTGTAATCGATGGCAGGCTCAAAGCAGGCATAGGTTTTACCGGTAACAGCGTTCAAAATCTCGTCAAGGTTAAGGCCAACGGCAATTTTGCTGGACACCTTGGCAATGGGGTAGCCGGTGGCCTTGGAGGCCAAAGCCGAGGACCGGGACACCCTGGGGTTGACCTCGATGACGTAATAGTTATAGCTGTCAGGGTCCAGGGCAAACTGAACATTGCAGCCGCCCTCCACCTCCAGGGCCCTGATGATCTTCAGGGCCGCCCCCCGGAGCATCTGAAACTCCCGGTCACTCAGGGTTTGAATCGGCGCCACCACAATACTGTCACCGGTATGAATGCCCATGGGGTCAAGGTTCTCCATACCGCAGATGGTAATGCAGTTGTCCGCCCCGTCCCGCATAACCTCAAACTCAATCTCCTTCCAGCCCACCACACTGCGCTCAATAAGGGCCTGGTTGATGATGCTGTGTTTTAGCCCCCTGGTGGTGGTGGCGATTAGCTCGTCCATATTATAGGCCATGCCGCCGCCGGTTCCGCCAAGGGTATAGGCCGGCCTGACAACCAGTGGAAAACCTATTTTCCCGGCAAATTCCACGGCCTCTTCCACGGACTCGACAATGGTACTCTCAGGAATGGGCTCGCCAATACGCTCCATGGTATTTTTAAATTCCTCACGGTCCTCGGCCCGCCGGATGGTGGCCACCGAGGTGCCCAGCAGCTGTACGCCCTCAGCATCCAAAATGCCGGCCTTGGCCAGCTGCAAGGACAGGTTCAGTCCGACCTGGCCACCCAGGGTGGGCAGCAGGCCGTCTGGTTTTTCCTGCTTAATTACCCGGGTTACAAATTCCGGGGTCAGGGGCTCAATATAAATACGGTCAGCCATGTTGCTGTCAGTCATGATGGTGGCCGGGTTACTGTTGATCAGCACCACCTCCAGGCCCTCTTCCCGCAAGGAGCGGCAGGCCTGAGTTCCGGCATAGTCAAATTCAGCGGCCTGACCGATGATGATGGGGCCGGAACCAATAACCATTACCTTTTTGAGATCTTTCCGCAGCGGCATATTATCTCCCCTCCCGGCGCATCATTTCTACGAACTGGTCGAAAATATAGTCAGAATCCATTGGTCCCGGCGAAGCCTCGGGGTGATACTGCACGGCAAACAGCGGCAGGCTGCGGTGCCGGAAGCCTTCGACGGTATTATCATTGAGATTGCGGTGGGAAACGTCAACATCCAGTCCGGCCAGGGACGCTTCATCCACCGAGAAGCCATGATTATGGGAGGTAATGTAGACCCGCCCGTTAAACAAATCCTTTACCGGGTGGTTGGCCCCCCGGTGGCCAAATTTCATTTTATAGGTTTTAGCCCCCAGGGCCAGGGCCATCACCTGGTGGCCCAGGCAGATCCCAAACATGGGTTTTTGGCCCATCAGCTGCCGGGTGGTTTCTACGGCGTAAGGAACATCCAGGGGATCTCCAGGCCCGTTGGAAAGTAAAATGCCGTCAGGATTAACCCCTAAGATGTCGCCCGCCGATGAGCCGGGGGGCATAACCGCCACCTCACAGCCACGCTCCCTGAGGCGGCGGATAATGTTGAGCTTGGAACCGAAGTCAATCAAAGCTACCCTGGGCCCATCGCCCTTAATGGTGTAAGCCTCCTTGACGGCCACCTCCGGAACCATATTCTGGCCGCTCAGATGCGGGCAGGCGCGCGCCTTTGCTATTAACTCCTCAACATTGCCGGTCTCGGTGGAAATAACACCGCGCATGGCGCCGGCGCTGCGCAGGTGCTTGGTGAGGGCCCTGGTATCCACCCCGGACATGCCCACAACCCCTTCTCTGGCCAGGAAGTCACCAATTCTATAACTTGCCCGCCAGTTGCTCGGCCGCTGACATTCCTCCCGCACCACAAATCCCCGGACAAAGGATTTCTTGGCTTCAAAATCCTCCCGGTTTATACCGTAGTTGCCAATCAGGGGATAGGTCATAACCACAATCTGGCCGCAGTATGAAGGATCGGTGAGAATTTCCTGGTAGCCGGTCATCCCGGTGTTGAAAACAACTTCACCCCACTGCTCCCCCCTGGCCCCAAAGGCCTGGCCGGAAAATACAGCACCATCTTCCAGGGCTAACATAACCTGCACTAAAACCACCTCCGCAAAATTATATGGTTAACAAAAGACACATCTTTATCAGGTATTCAGAATTCAGGAGTCAGGAGTCAGAATGGACCGTATATCTCATACTTCGAAAACGCCATGGATAAACGATAAACCGCAAGTACGAACAGGTGCGCCTTCTGCCATACCAGTAAATCTTCAAATGTTTTCGCTGGTTTTCTCATTCTGACTCCTGACTTCTGACTCCTGACTCCTGAGTAGTTACAAGCAAGGTGCGTCTTGATAGTTTAATCCTCTGCCCGGTAGACAATCCTGCCACCCACCACGGTCAGTACCGGCAACCCCTGCAGCAGCCGCCCGGCAAAGGGGGTATTGCGCCCTTTACCGGCAAACCGGGCCGGGTCCACCACTTCCTGGCGGCCGGGGTCAATAACAGTGATATCGGCTAACTCCCCGACCTTCAGGGTGCCGCCCGGAATGCCCAGGACCAGGGCCGGGTTCAAGCTCATTTTGATCACAGCCTGAGCCGGGCTTAGCAGGCCCGGGATAACCAGTTCCGTCCAGACCAGGCCGACGGCAGTCTCCAATCCCACCATGCCAAAGGGGGCCCGGTCATACTCTACATCTTTATCTTCAAAGGTGTGGGGCGCGTGGTCAGTGGCAATAACATCTATGGTTCCGTCGGCCAGGCCCTCACGCACCGCCTCCACATCGGCTGCGCCGCGCAGGGGCGGGTTCACCTTGGTGTTGGTGGCATAGCCGGCCACAGCCTCGTCGGTAAGGGTGAAATGGTGCGGGGTGGCCTCGGCGGTCACCCGCACGCCCCGGCTCTTGGCCTCCCGCACCGCCCGCACCGCACCGGCGGTGCTGATGTGGGCTATGTGCAGGTGGCAGCCGGCCCGGCCGGCCAGGATAATATCCCTGGTGACCATAATCTCCTCGGCCTCGGGGGGAATTCCCTTCAGGCCCAGCACCGTGGACATGTAGCCCTCGTGCATAACACCGCCGGCAGCCAACTCCCGGTCCTCGCAGTGGGAGATAACCGTCAGGCCCAGCATGCCCGCATACTGCATGGCCCGCCGCATAATTGCGGCACTCACCACCGGCTGCCCGTCGTCGGAAACGGCTACCGCCCCGGCCCCCTGCATATCCGCCATTTCGGCCAACTCCTCACCTTTGCTGCCCCGGGTAATGGCGCCAATGGGGTAAACCCTCACCACGCCTGATTCCCCGGCCCGGGCCCGGATGGCTGTAATAATGCTGCGGCTGTCGGCCACCGGGCTGGTGTTGGGCATGCAGGCCACAGCGGTAAACCCGCCCCGGGCCGCCGCCCTGGTGCCCGAAGCAATATCCTCCTTGGCCTCAAACCCGGGTTCCCGCAGGTGAACATGCATGTCAATCAGGCCGGGGGTAACCAGCTTGCCCGTTACATCAACCACCAGGGCGTCTCCCGCCGCCAGAGCTGCGCCAATAGCCTCAATTTTACCCCCCGACACAAGTATGTCAGCCGGTATGCCGGTCTGACCGGCCGGGTCAATTACTGTTCCGCCCCTAAGCAATAGTTTCATGCTGCGCCCCCCCTCCGGCCATAAGATACAGCAGGGCCATGCGCACCGCCACCCCGTTGGTTACCTGCCCGGTAATCAGCGACTGCCCGCCGTAAGCAATATCAGGCGCAATTTCTACGCCCCGGTTCATGGGTCCCGGGTGCAGCACCAGCGCATCCGGACGGGTCAGGGACAGGCGTTCCCGGTTCAGGCCGTAAAGCTTGCCGTACTCCCTGAGGCTGGGAAACAGGCCCTGCTGCTGCCGCTCCGTCTGAATTCTCAGGGTAATCACAACGTCCGCGCCGGCCAGGGCCTCCTCCAGCCTGGTATAGACTTTAACCCCCAGCTGCTGGATTTCCGCCGGCAGCAAGGTGGCCGGCCCGCAGACTCTGACTTTCGAGCCCATGGCCGTAAAGGCGCGGATATCTGAACGGGCCACCCGGCTGTGTAGAATATCCCCGATAATTACTATTTCCAGCCCATTCAGCCGGCCTTTTTTTTCCCGTACTGTATACAGGTCTAATAAAGCCTGGGTAGGATGCTCGTGGGCGCCGTCCCCGGCGTTAATCACCCGGGATTTTACAGCCCCGGCCAGCATGGCGGGCGCCCCGGCCATGGGGTGGCGCAAAATGATTATATCCGCACCCATGGCCGCCAGGGTCAGGGCCGTGTCCCGCAGGCTCTCACCCTTCACCACACTGCTGGCCGCTGCTGAAATGTTGACACTGTCCGCGCTTAAATATTTGGCCGCCAGCTCAAAGGATGTCCTGGTCCGTGTGCTGGGCTCATAAAACACATTCACCACAGTCTTGCCCCTCAAGGCAGGCGTCTTTTTAATCTGACGTCCCATGATCTCCTTCATCGATGCCGCTGTATTCAGCACCAACCTGGTCTCCTCCGGGGATAAATCTTCAATTACAAGTAAATCCTTGGCCTTGAGCCCCACCTTATTCCCTCCCAGGCGCATAAATTTTTAGCCATCCGCCAGGCAATAATAAAGCCTCACCCGGCTCTTAAACAACCCGGTGAGGCCGACAGGCAAGTAAGATTCAGCCTTCCCTTGCCGGCCTCACGGGACCGTTTTTTAAAAGGATGGCAACCACTGGCTTTCGCTAACTCTTTTCCAATATTACAACCCTGTCCTCGCCGTCTATTTCCTGCAGTTTCACAGCAACCACTTCTTTACGGGAGGTGGGTACGTTTTTTCCCACATAGTCCGCCCTGATGGGCAATTCCCGGTGCCCCCGGTCAATAAAGGCAACCAGCTGAATCAATCGCGGCCGTCCCAAATCCATGATGGCATCCAGGGCGGCCCGGATCGTACGCCCGGTGTAAAGCACATCATCTACCAGAATAATCCGCTTTTCTGAAACTTCAAAATTTACCTCGGTCTGGTGCACCACCGGCTGGTGGCCCAGGGTGGAAAGGTCATCCCGGTACAGGGTGATATCCAAAACCCCCACCGGCACCTTACCCCCTTCTATGTGCAGAATTTTTTCGGCCAGGCGGCCGGCCAGGGGCACCCCCCGGCGCCGGATGCCAATCAGGGCCAGTTCCCGGGTGCCTTTGTTGCGCTCAATGATCTCGTGGGCAATCCGGGTCAAGGCCCGGCGCATGCCGTCCTGATCCAGTATTTGCGCCTTTTCCCGCAGGGTTGACTCCATGCTTTCACCTCCAGCCACACAAAAAAACCTGCTACCACCGGTAAGCAGGCATAGTAAGTCCTAAATGTCCTCGCTATAAATCCTTACCGGTCTCACGGAACCGATTATAAGGTAGTTTTCCAATACTTAAGGTAGTTTATCAAACAAAGTTTAACCTGTCAATAATGGGCAACCATAGTGACCTGAAAAAATTAACTACGGGATTAAAGCTTATTAATACCGAAGAAAATCAGGCCCACCCCGGCAATGATGCAGGCCATGCCCAGGAGGGAAATTTTTCCCGCCAGTCCCACCAATCCCAGGGAAGTCACTGTAATCATGACGGTCGGCCCGACCACGGCCAGGGCGGCGTTAATTTTAAAGGCCGTTTCAACCTGATTGTAACGCAGCATCAGCATGGCTGCAGAAAACTCAATGCCGGCCGACAGTACGCGAACGGCGGCCATGGATAACACAATTTTATCAAAAACAAAAAACATCTTGTACCACTCCTTTTACCACATTACTATGTTCAAAAACAAACTTGGGGATTGTCCCAGGGTGTTTACTTATTTTTCTTATGCGGGGAAGTGGGAAGAAATGCATACCCGGGGGTCATCCGGACAAAAATATGCCTGTGTGGAAAGGATGTGTTGATTAGTGCCCAAAAACCCGGGGGCCTTCGTGCTGGCAGCCCTGGCCGGTGTTCCGTTTGCCATGGTGCTCGGCAATTCAATGATCATCCCCGTACTGCCGGACATCAAGTATGCCCTCAACTTAACCCAATTTGAAGTCAGCATGGTGATCACTCTTTTTTCTGTGCCGGCAGGCATTATTATCCCCCTGGCCGGTTTTTTGTCCGACCGGTTTGGACGCAGGATAGTGATCATTCCAGGCCTGATTCTATATGCGGCAGGAGGTATTGTTGCCGGACTGGCCGCTCTCCTGCTGACCAAGTACGCCTATCAAGCTATGCTTGGCGGCAGAATTCTCCAGGGAATAGGCGCTGCCGGCACCGCGCCAATCGCCATGGCCCTGACCGGTGACCTTTTTCCCGGTAAGGCCCGCAGTAAGGCCCTGGGAATCATAGAGGCCGCCAACGGCGCAGGTAAAGTTGTTAGTCCTATCCTGGGGGCGGCCATAGGAATGATTATTTGGTTTGCCCCCTTTTTGTTTTTTCCGGCCATTATCGTCCCCATAGTACTGGGCGTGTGGTTAGTGGTCAAGGAGCCGGAGACAAACCGCTCCAAGCAAAAGGTTAAAGATTATATTAAATCCATTGGCAAAGTTTTCGAAAAAAAGTCGGCCATGCTGCTATCATCTTTTTTTGCCGGCATGATTTCCTTACTGGTGCTCTTTGGGGTTCTATTTTTTCTCAGCGACTACCTTGAGACAACCTATGGACTTGACGGGGTAATCAAAGGCTTGGCCCTGGCTATCCCGGTATTGTTAATGACCGTAACATCCTTTGCCACCGGGGCACTGATCAAGAAAAAGGTGAAGCTGATGAAGTGGCTGGTAGTGACGGGGCTGGCTATTATGGGCGGCTCCCTGGCAGTGCTGGGCCTTTTTCGCAACACTTACCTTTTCTTCGCCGCCATTTCTTTAGCCGGGGTGGGTGCCGGGCTGGTGCTTCCCTGTCTCAACACCATCATCACCAGTGCCGTATCCTCCCAGCGCAGGGGACTGCTAACCTCCCTTTACGGCAGCGTCAGGTTTTTTGGTGTAGCCGCCGGCCCACCTGCCTTTGGCCTGTTAATGGAGGTGGACACCCGGCTGATGTTCTGGTCGGCAGCAGGAATTGCACTGATTGCCGCTTTGCTGGCGCTATTTTTAATCCGGGTTAAAGATATGGTTAAGCCCGGTGAACCAGCCCCAAAAGAGCAACCACCCAAGAGCCCGGACCCGGACAAAGAGCCCCGCGGCGGACTGACAACAAACCCGGTCTTTGTCTTTGCACCTGCCCGCAAGCCCGAGCCACCCCAAAAGGATAACTCCTGAGACTACTTACTTCTTGCTTTGATTATATTCAGGAAAACCTGCTTTTAGCTTCCTTTAACATCCTCCTGATGGGAAGTTTATAAGGGCACCGCTCTTCACATTCCCCGCAGTCAAGGCACGAATCCACCCCGGCCGGCAATCCATTGTAGCGATCCCGGGCCCAATCCTGCAAGTTATAACGCATATAATAGCCGTCAAGCAAAAAAACCATCGGAATGTCAATTTCCCCGGGACAAGGGCGGCAGTATTCACAGCGCCGGCAAAAGTTGGCGCCCATCTCCCGGGCCTCCTGCTCCAGAGTCCTTTCTTCCTCAGCTGTCAGGGCAAGGTGCCCACTTGCAGCCCGGGCGTTTACTTCCACCTGCCCCAGTGCGTCCATACCCGGTATAACAGTAGAAACAGGGTGGCTCAAGATGAAGCGCAGGGCCAAGCCCGGATTCTGCAAGGCGCCACCTGCCAGCGGCTTCATAATTATGCTGCCTGTATTTGTTTCCCGGGCCAGGTCCAACAACTCCCGGACACCTTTTAATTCCACCGCATTAAAGGAAAACTGGACAGTTTCCACCTCCCCCGTCTTAACTACCTCTGCAAGAAAGTCCTTGATATGCCCGGTAATCCCGATGTGCCCAATTAGCCCCTCCCTCCGGGCTTCTTTTAAAGCGGCCAGCGCGCCATCCGGGCTCAAGGCCTGTTCAAGCGCTCCTTGATCCTTGACATTATGCAGCTGATACAGGTCAATATAGCTTACGCCCATGGCCTCCAGGCTCCTTTTGATATCTGCTGCCATGTCCCCCCGGGTTCTGGCCATGGATTTAGTGGCAATTAAGGCCTCCTTCCTTCTTTCCTTCAGGACCGCGCCTAATTTTGCCTCACTGTCAGTATAGGCTCTGGCTGTGTCAAAAAAGTTTATGCCCAAATCTAATGCCCGGTTAACAATTGACCGGGCCTCCTCAAAGGTGACCCTTTGAATGGGAATACCACCAAATCCAATCACAGACACCTTCAATCCTGTTTTGCCAAGTATACGGTATTCCATTTTTACTCCCCTTCTTGAAAAAACTGTATTAATAGGTATTCTATCATTTACATTTTACTAAATCCAACTCAATTTTAATAATTCACCATAACTTACCATTACTTCAAACTGTTTACTAAAAATTAGTCCGGTTGAACTATTCTTTACCCTATATAGTGCAGCCATGACAACTAAAACCACCACCTGCAAATATACCAGGCACCATTATAAACCTTGCCGAATACTGTAAACCATGGAACTAATGCTTCTTTCCAGGGGCTTATTACTACTTTGGAGGTGTTAAGACGCAGTGACACCTGCCTTTGGCGGGTCGGTGCCTATCCGGGAAAGGGGTTATGGTTATGAATGATAATGAAACCACCACAACATGGCGGGACATACTTGCTTTTCCCCTGGGGGAGAGGTTTCCCAAACCTCGCAACCAGGGTCTTACCATGGTCATCGACAAGGGAATGGGCCTTATAGAGACAAAGGACATTCTGCATGTCAGTGGGAATTACATTGATGTTTTAAAGCTGGGATTTGGCACTTCGGCTCTCTACAAACCAGAAATCCTGGAAGAAAAAATCTATCTGGTACGCTCAATGGGCATTGATATATATCCCGGTGGAACCTTTCTTGAAGTGGCCATATTACAAAACAAACTGGAAGAGTACCTGCACATGGCAAGAGAACTGGGATTTAACGCCATTGAAGTAAGTGACGGGACTATCTTCATGAGTGATGAAATAAGGGAAAAGGCAGTTTTCAGAGCAGCGCAGATGGGCTTTAAAGTATTTACGGAGGTGGGCAAGAAAGAAAATACCGGCCACCAGGATGTCGGGTATATGGTGAAGCAGGTTATGACTGATCTGAGCCGGGGTGCTTATAAAGTTATCCTGGAGGGCAGGGAATCTGGCGTGGGAGTTGGCTTATACGACGACACAGGCCGCTTTGTAGAAGATGACATGGAGCAATTGCTGGAGGGAATTAGTGACCCCCGGGTTATCGTCTGGGAGGCGCCGCAAAAAGACCAGCAACACGAACTGATTACCCGTTTCGGACCGAATGTAAACCTGGGCAACATTCCCCCGGGTGAAGTCATGGCTATGGAAGCTTTACGGGTTGGGTTACGGGCCGACACACTAAAAAATGTTTGTGAGAACACCTAAATTATCCACTGACCGGACTTTCTTTGGGTGCAGCCATGGTAAAACGCCGCCGGGCTGTTATACGGCAGCCCGGTTTGGTTATAACTTCCAGTGGACGCGCATATAGTAATACAAACTTTTTTATCTGAGGCGATTATTATGGCTGGTGTACCATTGCTCGTTGCCTTACTGCTGATTGGTATTATTGCCCGCTCAAATCTCATAGCCACTGCTGCCTGTGTGCTCCTGCTGCTGAAGTTTGCCAACCTTCATTTTATCCTGCCCTTACTGGAGAAAAGGGGACTGGAACTCGGACTCTTATTCTTGCTGCTGGCAATTATGGTTCCGGTAGCCAATGGCCAGGTAAATGAAAAGGACCTTCTCTATAACTTCACGACAATTCCAGGCATTCTGGCGGTCTTAGGGGGGGCCCTGGCCACTCACCTTAACGGTGAAGGACTTAAACTACTTCAACTGGACCCGGAATTAATCTTCGGCTTTGTTGTTGGCTCGGTAATAGGCATCGTATTTCTTGGCGGCGTTCCTGTTGGCCCTCTGATGGCAGCTGGGATAACAGCGCTTTTTCTGGAAATTATAAACTGGATTAAGTAGCGCCCCTGGTCCGGTCCGAAACAAGCCGGGGTTCTGCCGGCGCAGAGCACTGAAATGCGCGGTGATAACTCCGTGCCCCTCACAACGGTTCACTGAATGTATACCTTACACCTTAGGCCTAAAGCTTCCGGGCGCACCGCAAATCTGGCAGGTATGGCCCGCCCCATCCCAGTTCTTGCAGCACTGCAGCCAGTACCGCTGGCAATTCTGAAGTAAATTCCAGGTAATCACCGCTTACCGGGTGGGAAAAGCCCAACCTATAGGCATGTAAGAACTGGCCGTCCAGGCCGAAATGAGGCCTTGCCGGCCCGTATTTATTGTCCCCTGCCACCGGATGGCCCAGATAGTCCAGGTGAACCCTGATTTGGTGCGTTCGCCCCGTTTCCAGGCGCAGCTCCAGGTAAGTATAGTTATCCAGGCGCCTCACCACCTGATACCTGGTTATGGCCGCCTTTCCCCCGGCCACAACAGCCATTCTCTGCCGGTCCGCCGGATGACGGCCTATTGGCGCGTCCACCATACCTTTTGATTCCTGAACCCGGCCATGTACCAAAGCAACATAGTTACGGATTACTGTCCTTTGTTGCAGTTGCTCAGCCAGGCTCAAGTGAGCCTGGTCATTTTTGGCGACTACGAGCAGCCCTGAGGTGTCTTTATCCAACCTGTGCACAATTCCCGGCCTGAGCACCCCGTTGATGCCGGACAAGTCCCGGCAGTAATGCATAAGGGCGTTAACCATGGTGCCTGAGTAATTACCCCCGGCAGGATGAACCACCATCCCCCGGGGTTTATTAATTACTATTAAATGTTCGTCCTCGTACCTGATATCCAGCGGAATACCTTCCGGCTCCACAGAAGTCAACCCGGGTTCCGGGATTCTTAAATCCACCATGTCCCCGGGGCGGACACGGTAACTTACCCTAACTGCGCCGCCATTAACCTGAACCATGCCCCCGGCAACAAGTTTTTGGATATGGCTGCGGGTCAAATCAGGTTTTTGTTCCACCAGGAACAAGTCCAACCTGATGCCGGCCATTTCCTCACCGACAAGATAACTGTTAACGCCTGGCATCAGCATCCACATCCTTGCCATTATTTTCCATATGCCACAAACCCCAGATCACTAGACCCGCCCCAACCACAATTGCGGTATCAGCCAGGTTAAACACCGGCCAAATCCTGAAATCAAAAAAATCAATGACTTTGCCTATTCTCACCCGGTCAATTAAATTACCCAGGGCACCCCCGGCTATCAAGCCAAGACCCACCCGCATCAAAATGCTGCTCCCGGATAAATATCGCTGACCCCAGAAAATTGCAGCCAATATAGCTACGGTTATGACAATAAAAAACTCCGTTTTATAGGCAAATAGGCCGAAAGCAGCCCCCGGGTTCTGGATGTAGGTTAGATAAAACACCGGCGGCAGTACGGCAACTGACTCCCCCTGGCGCATCAATTGCTGAATTAACACTTTTGTTCCCTGGTCAATAACAGCTGTTATCAGGGCAATAATGATTAACCGCAATCATCCACACTCCTTATGCCATTCTTTTACAGCAGTTTATTCAATAATACCACAAGTTTATCCAGGAATTTTGTAAAAAACCTATAGAAACTAAATTAACTAAAAATTAATCACTATTAAAGAAGGAAGTATCCAGTCTCCGTCGAAAAAGTTTTTTATAGACGCACCTTGGAGAGATAGCCAATGTTATTCGTGTTTTTAGGATGTGTAAGTTTTTTACTCCTGCTGCTTCACGACATTGTCACTTTAAGGCGGGGACAAGCCTTCTGGAGGTCTGCCCTGACTCTGGGCGGGTTTGGCACAGCGGCATATTCAATGTTCATGGTGGCAACGCTGGGTGAAAAGTATGTTTTCCCCCCACTGGTATCAGTGTTTGGCTGGTTTGTTTTCATTTTGTTCGGACTGGCTTTACTGTATGCTCTGTTTGGCAACCTGCCCCTGTTCAACACATATTTCAGAGGCCCCGGTGACAGAACCCTCGTGACCACCGGCATGTACGCTTTATCAAGGCATCCCGGCTTATTATGGTATTGTTTGATGCTGGCCGGACTGTTTATGGCCACAGGCTCAAAACTGCTATTGGTGGCGGCCCTGGTGTGGGGCTTGCTGGATCTGCTTCATGTTTTGGTTCAGGACTACTATTTCTTTCCGCGAATTTTGCCGGGCTATCGGCAGTATCAAAGGGAAACTCCCATGCTAATACCAACTTTAACCAGTCTCCAGCGCTGCCTGAGTACAATCGGGCCGGTAAAACTTTACAAAGGTGGTACATAAAATGCCAGAGCTTGCTCAAATGTTGCGAGAAGGCAGGATTGACGATATCTGGAGAAAGTATTGCGGCTTTATTGACCTGAACATGAATGACTTTATGCATATCCAGAAGCGTCTGCTCATGGAGCAACTGGATATATTGTCAAGATGCGCTCTGGGGAAAAAGATACTGGGCAATACAAAAATCAATGACCTCCATGATTTTCGCCGGGAGGTACCCCTTACCACTTACGATGATTACGCGCCGCTGCTGGGCGAAAGGCAGGAAGAAATATTACCGTCAAAACCCCTTTTCTGGGTTCATACAACAGGCAAGGTTGGCCATTACCGGTACAAGTGGGCGCCCTATACAGAGCAGATGGTTAACGAAAACGCCCGTTCATTTGTAGCCGCGCTGATTTTTGCCACCAGCAGCGACAGAGGCAAGTTTACTTTGCGGGAGAATTTCAACTTTCTTTACGGCATGGCGCCGCTGCCCTATGTAACAGGACTTGTCCCCCACGGGCTGGGTCGGGAAATTAAGTTTAACTATCTCCCGCCGGTCAATACAGCTGAACAGCTAACCTTTGAACGTCGCAACCGCGAGGGCTTCAGGCAAGGTCTGGTCAGGGGCATTGATTTGTTTTTTGGGGTGACCCCAATTCTGGTTAAAATAGGTGAGGCCTTTGTCAACCGCAACCGGGAAGATAAGTCTACGGAGGGCAGTTTATTTTCGTACAACCCTCTGGCTTTGATGCGCCTGGCCAAAGCGCTGGCCGGCAGCAAAATCAACAACCGGCCTATTCTACCCAAGGATGTCTGGTCTTTGAAAGGTATTATTTGCGGCGGTACCGACAGCTCTGTCTACCGCGAGCGGATCAATTATTACTGGGGCCGCAGGCCCCTGGAGGTGTACGGTGGCACCGAACTGGGAACAGTGGCTACCCAGACCTGGGACCATGAGGGCATGACCTTCTTTCCCGACATTAATTTTCTTGAATTCATACCCGAGCCGGAGAGTCAAAAGAGCCGTAAATATCCCTGGTATCAGCCCCAAACCCTGTTGCTAGATGAGGTGGCGCCTGGTGAAAGTTATGAACTGGTGATTACCAAGTTCAAGGGAGGGGCCTTTGTCCGCTATCGGGTAGGTGATATAATTAAAATAACCGCCCTCAGGAATGAGCAATTGAACATAAACCTTCCTCAAATGATTTATGTTGACAGGATTAGTGACATCATCGACCTGGCCAGTTTTACCCGACTCAACGAAAAAACCATTGGACAGGCCGTGGATGCCCTCGGTCTGGAAAGCCCCTTCTGGTTTGCCCGTAAGGTTGTGTCAGATGGACATACTGTTCTGAACCTGGGCATTGAATTTAATAACAGCTTTATCGGAGAAAAGTACATCAAACAAATGATTCATGATAAGTTAAAGGAACTGGACAGTGATTACGGGGATCTGGAAAAAATGATGGGCATCGACCCCCTGAGGCTCAACATATTGTCAACTGGAACCATTAACGAATATGTGAAGCAACAGCGCAACAGGGTGACCGACCCGGCGGATATTTATCCGGCCCGTATGAACCCGCCGGAAGATACGGTCAATAAACTCCTGGATATTAGCGCCAGACTAACCGCCAGTAAAAATACGATTCTTGCTTCTGAGGTTTCCTAAAATTAAATTCCGGAGCACAAGGAGCTAAAGCCCGCATGTTTAACATCTATACCTTTGTGCCCCTCACAACTTTTATATGTTACTTTGTATTAGTGGTCTTGATTTTGCGGGGGCCGAAGTCTCTACAAGTCAAGGCCTTTGCTTGGTATATCGGGGCAATGATGGTATGGAGCCTGGGTTCCTTCATGATGCGCACAGGACTGCCACCGGATACTTTATTCTGGAACAAAGTACTTCTTTTCGGCATGACCTTTGTCCCTATTGCCTTCTTTAGATTCTCCCAAGCCTTTGCCAAAATCGAGGGGCAATCTGTGCTTTTATACCTTGGTTTTGTTTCTTATGCTATACTGGCGGTCAGTAATTTATTAGGACTGATCGTAACTAATGCCTCTCTTGAAAACGGGAATTTTTATTATGAACTTGGCCCAATGACTATTTTCATGACCATTGTTTCCTTTGGTTTTATTTTACTGTCTATTTACAATCTTCTTCCCAGAAATGACTGGTCAGAGCACAAAGACAGGCTCAAATACCCGTTAACAGGCGCCATAATAGTGCTTCTGGGCGGCACCATCAACCTTTACCCACCACTGGGCCAGTACCCCCTGGACATAGCCGCCAATACAATAAACGGCCTGCTGATAACTTTCGCCATTTACAGGTACCGTTTTTTAAATATTACTTTTATCATGCGCCAGGGTATTGTGTATTCAATTATCACTACTTGCATCACCATAACTTACCTGCTGCTGATTTTTATTTTACACAAGTGGTTCCATAATAATGCCAGTATTGTTGTGTCACTAATCATGGCCGTGCTTATTGCCCTATTGTTTCAACGGCTTAAGGACTTTGTGCAACTGCTTATTGACCGCGCCTTTTTCAGGAAAAAGTATGACTACCGGGAAACCCTGAAAAAGTTCAGCCATATTATGACCGCAATTCTTGATTTAAATCAACTCAGCCAGTCAATCCTGGAACTTCTTACCAAGGCCTTTCATATCAGACATGCTTCCTTATTTTTAAGAGACCCCGAGAAAGAAGACTATTTGATCTTGCACAACAGTTACGGCATTACCTATACACCAGATTTTATCAGCAAGTTTGAACGCAACAACCCCTTAATTAACTGGCCTAAAGATAAGGGCCGGCTGCTTACCCGCAACGACTTGGAAACACTGCCGGTTTTTCTGGGCATGTGGGATGAAGAATTAAAGGAGCTGGAGGAGGAAAAGATCGAACTATTTGTGCCTCTTATGCGCCGGGAGAAATTAATTGGGGTTATTGTGCTGGCGGAGAAATTATCCGACGAACCCTACTCCAACGAGGATTGTGAATTGCTCTCAATGGTGGCCAATGAAGCAGCCATCGCTATAGAAAATGCCTGGCTATACCAGCAGGCCAAACTGGAAGCCAACACGGACAACCTGACCAAACTTTACAACCACCGCTATTTTCATGAATACATGGCCATGGAATGTGAGCGCACTGCCACAGAAGATGATGTTTTCTCCCTGGTCTTGGTTGATATTGATCTATTCCGCGTTTATAACGATGTCCACGGTTACACTGAAGGGGACAAGGCCCTGGAGTGGGTAGCCTCCGTAATTAGGCGCTCGGTCAGGCCCACTGATATCACAGTACGTTATGGCGGCGATGAGTTCGCCATAATCTGCCCCGGCATTCCGACTGCCGGGGCCGCCACTCTGGCTGAACACATTCGCAACTCCATTGAAAATAAATTTGAGGATCCCCGGGGCATGACCGGCATGTTAACTGTGAGCGCCGGAGTTGTTTGCAACCCGCAGCACGGAACTTCCCGGGAAAAACTGCTCAAGGAAGCCCACAAAGCACTGGCCCTGGCCAAGAATAAGGGCGGCAACAAGGTTTTGATTTTACCGGACGACAAAACACCTGACCAAAAATTTGGGGCCGGCCAGCAGCCCGAACTGGAGCGCAACCTGCGGGAGTCTTACCTGGCTACTATTTATGCCCTGGCTGCCACCATAGATGCCAAAGATAAATATACCTATGGCCACTCGGCCAATGTAACCCGCTACGCAACAACCATTGCCGAGTCCATGGGCTTAACCGGGGAAATGCTGGAAATTATCCGGCAAGCTGCATTTCTGCATGACATTGGGAAAATTGGCGTTCCTGAGCAAGTTCTAAACAAAAAAGACCCCTTGAATGAGCATGAATGGGGCATCCTGATGGCCCATGTGGATGTAGGAGTGGCCATCTTAAAAAATGTTCCGTCACTGTCCGAGGCAATACCAGATATACACTCCCACCACGAGCGCTATGACGGCGGCGGCTACCCGCGGGGACTCAAGGGAGATAAAATCCCCCTGGGCGGCAGGATACTCAGCGTTGCAGACGCTTTTGACGCCATGACCTCCAACCGCCCTTACCGCAAGGCCATGTCAGTAGCCATGGCCCTGACCGAGTTAAAGCGACATGCAGGCGCCCAGTTTGACCCTGATGTTGTTGACGTATTTGTAAAATTAATTCAAAAAGGTCAAATTAAAGTACACAGCCCCACAAGCCAAATAGATAAAATCGTACCCACAGTTTTTTTTAAAGAACCAGCTAATTAAGTCCAAGCTATCCTGAAAATACATTAGCTCCTGCCAAAAACCAAAAGAATGCGGAGGTTTAAGCGATGCCGACAGAAGAACACATTTACCTCTTGCGCCGGATAGAAAACATAATGTACGAACACCCGGGCGTAATGGATGTTGCCGCCATCTTTATACCGGGTCCGGGCAATCAGGAAACCCTGACCGCCTATGTTGTGCCCGCCTCGAAGGATGTTACGGAAAAGGAACTGGCCGAACATCTAATAACCAGGCTGTCCCCCAGATCTGACACCACTGCTCACAGAGTCCGCCTGGTGTCCAGCATACCCAAGACAGCCAGCGGAAAAGTGCATAAATTAAAGCTGATTAGTGAGAATTGAGCTGCAGTATATTTGCATCATAAGCAGTTAACCCCCGGGAATACCGGGGGTTAACTGCTGCCGTTTATAATTTTAGAACTATCACTTCCCAGCGGCTGCCGTCCTCCATATTCACAGTGTAAATAACCAGGCTATCAGCATTTTCCGGAATATTATCCAATTGGAATTCAAAGTACCCCCAGTCAGGCCCAGCTGTCGCAGCCATATCAAACCCGGATTGCAACACGTTTTTTTTATCATCCTCCAGGTCGTAATTAATGTTGGCCTCAAAAGCCCGGGCTATCCCGGTAACCCGTACCATGCCGGGCTCCTTCACAAAGTTGAATAGCTTTATGTTAGGTGCTTCCTGGGGGAGAAATGCTGGTAATCCTTCCACACCCACCACCCGGGGGATATACTCCCTGTCATTGATGTCCTCAAACACTATTTCCCGGCCGGTCAGATCAAAGTTGAGGGCCTCAACCACATGGGGGTTGGTGAGCGTCTGGGCGGCAGCTTCACCCGGGTAGATAAACTCCACTTTTACGACAACCCGGTTTGGTTCTTCAATAACTTCGTCAATCCGCACTTCATAGCCAGCAGTTGGCTTCTCACCCCAGTTTACCATCACAAAGTCTGTGTTTTCAGCCTTCAGGTGGCCAGCCAGAAACATGGGTTTTGCCCGCTCCAGCCAATCCGTAACCGGGGCTGGATAGATCACCCTATCCGCGCCGGGAGGTTCCGGGTCTGTCCCCCTGGGTTGGGCGCAGCCTGTAGCGGACATAGCTAAAAGCAGTAAAAACATGAATGTAATTATTTTTTTCATTTTCATCACCTCAATACAGAGACGCCCAAGGCAAAAGGATAGTTCCACATTCAGCTTTACGAGTTAAAATACTTGCCGATAAATCTGTTCCAATTCAGCAATCAGTGGCATACGGGGATTGGTGGTGGTGGACTGGTCGGCAAAGGCCCGCTCCGCCATTACAGGCGCTCTATGCTGGAACTCACTTTGGTCCACCCCACAAGCGCCAATGGAGTGAGGCATATTTAACTGGTCGCGCAACCGGGTAACGGCGTCAATCAGTGACGCTATACCCTCCTCAACGTTTGAGGCCGGTAAACCCAGGTAGCGGGCAGCACGGGCATATTTTTCCGGGGCCTGAAAGTACTCATACTGGGGAAAGGATACAAACTTGCCAGGCGTACCCGAATTATAGCGTATTACCTGAGGGAGCAGGATAGCGTTAGCCCTGCCATGGGGTATATTAAACTCACTGCCCAGCTTATGAGCCAGGCTGTGACAAACCCCCAAAAAGGCATTGGTAAAGGCCATCCCCGCAATACAGGAGGCGTTATGCATTTGCTCTCTGGCCCTGCGGTCGTCACCCCTTTCATAGGCTTGGGGCAAATAACTGAACACTAGGTCCATAGCCTGCAGGGCCAGCCCATCGGTGTACGGCGAGGCCATTACCGACACGTAGGCCTCCAGGGCATGGGCAAGCACATCCATCCCCGTGTCCGCCGTCACTTCCGGGGGCAAGGTCATCACAAAATCAACATCAATGATGGCCACATCGGGCGTTAATTCATAATCAGCCAGGGGATATTTAATGTGCGCCCCCCGGTCAGTAATTACAGCAAAGGCGGTTACCTCCGAACCTGAGCCGCTGGTGGTGGGAATGGCCACCAGGCGGGCCTTCCTGCCTAACTTGGGATATTTGTACGTCCGTTTGCGAATATCCAAGAATTTAAGGCGTAGAAATTCAAACTCGACTTCCGGGTGCTCATAAAATAACCACATTGCCTTTGCGGCATCAATTACGGAACCCCCGCCCAGGGCAATTATTGTATCGGGCTGAAATGACTTTAATATTTCCAGACCCTTCTTTACCGTTTCCAGGGAAGGGTCAGCCTCCACCCGGTGGAATAATTCAATATTCACCCGCTGTGGTCTTTTATCCAGGTGATAGCGAACCCGATCTACGAAACCCAATTTCAGGATGCCGGGGTCGGTAACTATAAGCACCCTTTTAAGGTCCGGCATTTTTGTCAGGTAGGATACCGAACCCGCCTCAAAGTAAATACGTTCGGGCACCTTAAACCACTGCATCTTCTCCCTCCGGTTGGCAACCCGCTTGATATTAATCAGGTTGGGGACACTTATATTGGAGGTGGTGGCGTTGCGCCCCATGGAGCCGCAGCCCAGGGTAAAGGAAGGGGTGTTGACATTATAAATATCCCCGATGGCGCCGTGGGTGGCCGGAGAATTGACAATGATCCTGCCGACCCGCATGCGCCGGGAAAACTCCTCCACGGCCTGCCGGTTCTCGGAATGAATCACCGCCGAGTGGCCCAGCCCGCCAAATGATATTGTCTCATCACATAGGCGCAGGGCGTCCTGAAAATCATTTGCCACCAGCCAGGCCAGTACCGGACTTAATTTCTCCATGGAAAGAGGATAATCCGGCCCTACCCCGGCCAATTCAGCCACAAGTATTTTAGTCCGGGGCGGCACGCTAAAACCGGCCATGGTCGCTATGCTGTTTGCCGCCTTCCCCACAGTGTCCGGGTTGATACTGCAGCTATCCCCCTGCACCGCTATCTTTTCCAGCAGGGACACTTCCTTTTGATTAAGAAAATAACATCCGTTGGTCTGCATTATACCCTTTACTCCGGCAGCTATTTCCTTGTCCACAACCACTGCCTGCTCCGAGGCGCAAATTAATCCGTTATCAAAGGTTTTGCTGAGAATCAGGTCAGTCACAGCCCTCTTCAGGCGGGCTGTTTTTTCTATGTAGCAGGGCACGTTTCCGGGGCCAACACCCAGGGCAGGCTTGCCGGTACTGTATGCCGCCCGCACCAGTCCCGCACCGCCGGTGGCCAGGACCAGATAAACGCCGGGGTGATGCATCAGATAGCGGGTGGCCTCAATAGAGGGCCGGGGTATCCAGCCTATGCAGTTGGCAGGCGCACCCGCCGCCACAGCCGCCTCAAGCATGACCCGGGCGGCAGTGGAACTACAGCCCTGGCTACCGGGATGAAAGCTAAAAATCACCGGATTACGGGTTTTGATGCAAATTAATGACTTGAACATGGTTGTGGAAGTTGGATTGGTTACCGGCACCACCGCCGCCACAACCCCCACGGGCTCAGCCACTTCCCAAAAGCGCTCCTCTATATTTTCATTGATAATACCCACGGTCTTTTCATATTTAATGCTATGATATATGGATTCCGTGGCAAATATATTTTTGATTATTTTATCTTCATATACACCCCGGCCGGTTTCCTGCACCGCCATTTTGGCCAGTTCCATATGCTTGTCCAGGCCAGCCAGGGCCATTGCCTGGACTATCTTATCCACCTGCTCCTGGGTATATTGCAGGAACTCTTCCTGCGCCCGGGAGGCAGACTGCGCCAATTCATCAATCATGCGGCGCACATCTTCTTCCACCATGGGGAGCGGACAGCCAGTGTCTTCCAGGGGGTTGGTCCCACATTCCCTGCTCACAAATACTTTTCCTCCCTCCAGCCTGGATAACTTAATTATCCCCCGAGCTGAGCCAGTTATTCGGGAATGTGATCATACTAAACTCGTCATAATAACAAAGGGTCTATGTAACAGGCAACCTGTGGAGGTGTAGCTTTGGATACGGTTTGCAAGCTATGCAATAATATGGCTGAAGTTAAGCTTAACTGCAACTGCGGCGGCGCATTTCAAAACTCCGGGCCGGTAACGGACTATTATGGCCCCTACAGTCCTTACTACAATGTACACTTTGAGGCCAACTGCTGCTGCCATCTGTTTACCTGCCCCCGCTGCGGGCGGGACCAGGTTGTGGCCATTGCCCTGGAATCACCAGCCCGGACTGGAGAGCCTGCCTTTATCTGCCTGGGCGGCACGGACTAAATACTTTCTTTATAAGTGCCGGTATCCCGGCTCCTCGACCGTGATCCTTTTTCTTGAAGGTTGGTTTGCATAGTTTTTTCATTGTACTAACACCCGCTTCATTGGATTTCAGGGGGATGATTGCCCGAGAAACTACAAGTAAACAACCTTTGTCCCTGTTATATCCAATGCAGCAGAAAATAAGACTTTTGTAATCACCTCTACCGATTTTCATGTTTGGTTGTGCCCACCGGACATGGGAGGTTGATGAGAAAATAGCCTCTACAACAGCATTTTCATATATAATTGTGCCCTCTGCAGGGGCATGGGGTTTAGAGTGTTTTATTTGTGTCAAATTAAAGACTTGTCGCATATTGTTATATTAAACCATATATTCATAATTATTCTAGTTATATGTCCAAATTATTTTAAGGAGGTTATTTTGTGACTAGCAGGTATACTTCATATCCCCCGCCCGGACACAAGTCAGGCCGGCCGCCGGTGGGGCCGGTCCTTCCACCGGGGCTTAGGCTTGCTGAAGCATATGTGCCCTGGCAAACCTACGACCAGGTCTTTTCACCCCGGGAGGCCCTGGAAAAGGGAACATTGTTCCCGGAGCTGTTCAGGGCCATTCCCCCAAGAAAGCCATAAAGCTAGAACGGAGGTTATTTTATGGACCCCAAGCAACTGCAGATGTTAAGGGAGTTAATGGAACTTGAATTTGTGGCCACGGAACTAACCCTCTACCTGGACACCCACCCGGATGAAGAGGCGCCCCTGCGCCATTACAACGCCGTAGCCGGGGAACTGACCTACAAGAAAAGAGTCTACGAGGCCGCCTACGGGCCACTGTTCTCCTTCGGCTTCTCACCCAGCCAGTACCCCTGGCAGTGGATTAAAGGTCCATGGCCCTGGGAAATAAAATACTAAAAAGGGGTTACCTTTATGTGGATTTATGAAAAAAAGTTACAATACCCCGTGCGCGTAACCAAATCGGATATCCCCATGGCCAAGTACTTGATCACCCAGTACGGCGGGCCGGACGGGGAGCTCTCTGCCGCCATCAGATACCTCAGCCAGAGGTACACCATGCCGACAGATAAATCAAAGGCCCTGCTGACCGACATTGGCACCGAGGAGCTGGCTCACCTGGAGATTATCGCCACCATGGTCTACCAACTGCTGAAAGACGTTCCGCCGCAGCAGCTGCGCAGGAAGGGGCTGGGCGCCCAATACACCCAGCACGACCACGCCCTGTATCCCTCCGATGCCAATGGTGTGCCCTGGACCGCCGCCTACATCCAATCCACCGGCGACCCGGTAACGGATCTTCACGAGGACATGGCCGCCGAGCAAAAGGCCAGAACCACCTATGACCACCTGATTAGCCTGACGGATGACCCCGGCCTGATTGACGGTTTGCGGTTCCTGCGGGAGCGGGAAGTTGTGCATTTCCAGCGTTTTGGCGAAGCGCTGAATGATGTTCAGGGCTTTATGAACAGCAAGAAAGTGTTTTAAATTTTAACAGCCGGCATTTTTCAATAAGTCGCTGGTTGGGGTTTAAGGAATTGACATGACTTCTGGGGACATGACACTTTGTATCTGGCAGCGGCATAGTATGGGTGTAAAGGGTAACTGAAAGGGGGAGAGGTTACTTGTCCCAGCAGAATCCATACATCCTCTTCTTAATTTTAATCTTGCTTCTCTTGGGAACAGACAGTAAAGCAGAGCAAAAACTAAACACCCTGCGCAATTTAATTGACCAGACGGCCAAATCGCTGTCTATTTTCCATGACGGGGTAAAAACAATGGAGTCTGGTATGGACCAGGTAAGAGTTATGTTTTCCGGTGATAGCACAGCATAATTAATTGAATATACAAACTACGGCAATAGCACCGCAAATATAATAAGCCCGGTGTTATTGTTTTTTGTGTTTTTGAGCCCGGTAAAGCTTTTAGCGCTTTAAGGTATTATGGTAAGATTAGAAAAACTATCCCGGGAGGAACTAACCTTGAATGACAACGAAGAAATATTGAAACGCATTCCTTTATTCCGAAACCTTACCAATGAGCAGATTGCCATGCTGGACAAGGTAGTCCAGGAAAGAAGTTACCGGCGGGGCAGAATAATATTCATGGAAGGGGAACCGGGCGAAGCAGTTTTCTTTGTTAAGACGGGGCGGGTTAAGATAAGCAAACAAACTGATGATGGCCGTGAATATATCCTCCACTTTATCCACCCCGGTGAAATATTTGCTGAAGTAGTTCTATTTGGAGATGAAAACTACCAGGCAACCTATCCGGCCACTGCGGAGGTTGTGGAAGACTGCCGGGTGGGCATGATCAGAAACAATGACATGGATCGCATGATCAATGAGAATCCCGGCCTGGCCCTGGGTTTGCTAAAAATCATGGCCGCGCGCCTGCGTATGGCCCAGCGGCAAATCAACGACCTGGCCCTGATGGACACCACCCGGCGCATGGTCAGCATGCTGCTATACCTCATTGCGGAACAGGGCATAGTAACTCCTGAAGGAATTAGAATTGACATGTCCCTGACCAATCAGGATCTGGCCAATATGATCGGCGCCTCCAGGGAAACCGCCAACCGGATCCTGAACGATTTTCGACGTCAGGGTGCCGTAGAGGTGGACAAGCAGCAAATAATAGTAACCAACGTAAGAAAACTGAAATCATGGCTATAATTTTGGGAGCGTGATAACTTTGTACAGCACCCTTAGTAAATACTACGACTACGTGTTTCCGGCAGGAAAAGCGCAAATCAGCTTCTTTAAAGCATTATTCAAGAGCGGGCATGTGTCCGGTGTACTTGATATAGCCTGCGGATCGGGCAGCTATGCCCTTGAATTTTCATCTTGGGGCATTAAGGTGGTGGGAATAGACTATGAGCCTGAGATGGTTGAACTGGCCAGGTCCAAGGCCAGGACCGCGGGCCTGACGGCAGACTTCCGCCAGGGTGACATGCGGGATCTTTCCGGTCTGCCAGAAAATTTTGATGCGGCTCTGTGCATTGGCAATTCAATTGTTCACCTGGTGTCAAAAGAAGACTTGCGCCAATCACTGCAAGAAACAAACCGCCACCTGCGCCAGGGGGGAATTTACGTAATTCAGACGGTTAACTACGACCGCATTTTAAAATACCGCTTGACATCATTGCCGGAAATAAGAAATGAGGAGCAGGGCCTGACCTTTACCAGGGACTATCTGATCAAAAGCAATGACCTGATTGAATTTATAACCAGCTTAAAGATTGACGGGCCGGACGGGCCTCAAATTGTCCACCGGGGCAGCGTAAACCTGCGTCCCCTCACTGCCAACCGGCTAACAGCGGCACTGGAGAAGGCCGGCTTGGTCACCGAGCAGCTCTACGGCGGGTTTGACCAGTCCGCTCACACCATTGACTCACCGGCAACGGTCGTGGTTGCCCGGAAAAAGAAGCAGGCCTGAACGTCTCTATAGCTTCGAATATTGCCGAAGGTTTCCGTAAACTATTCTCGGGGCATTCTGACTCCTGACTCCTGATTAGTTACGAATATTCAACTTCAACCGCGCCAGCTGTGCTCACGGTTTAGCCGTGAATTAACGCAGGCAAACACTTAGTGCAAACCCAAATACTGCTGCCCCGGAAGCGGCAGGGAAGCACAGGCGCATAATCCTCCGAATTACCACAGCGGTGACAGATCTGGGGGATGTATGTTTGGGGGCGGTTTTTTAAATGCTCCTCAACAGCAGCGTGGGAAAACTCCGGCGCTTCCCTTTCCTCAATACTCAAAGCTCCCTCAGGACAGGCGCCGATACAAAACCCGGCCCCGTCACACAGTTCTTCGCGCACCACCCGGGCTTTGCCGTCAATGATCTCAATAGCCCCCTCAGCGCATGGGCTAACACAAAGACCACAACCGGTACACTTATCCTCATCAATTTTTACCATTTGCCGTTTCCTTGCTACCATAATAAGGCTTCCTCCCTTTTCTTTTTGCTTCAGTCTTCTTTATAATAAAGGAAATTGGCCCCGGTAAATGTGAATTCTGTCCCTGTTATAGTGTGATATTACTCACTAACCGTTAATATACCCGGTGCTACGGATTCAGCATCATGTATATATTTGAGAGATTGGGCCTAACCGCCTCCGAATCTGAAAAGAAGGAAAAGCGCGCGCAGAGGGAACTGAATAAGCGTGCATTTTTTATTGTTATCCTGCAGGAAAAAGAAAAGGTTTACTCAGTTTGACGACGAATAAGCTATAAAGAAGATAAAACACATAAAATAATTCCAAAAGGGGAAGTATTGCACATACCTAAAAGGAGAGTGTTGTCATGCCCGTAGCCGGCAAAATAGAAGACTTCCTGCAAAAAGCCTCGTGGATTCGGAAAATGTTCGAGGAAGGCGAGCGGCTCAGGAAAATTCACGGGCCGGAAAAGGTTTATGATTTTACCCTGGGCAACCCTAATGTGGAGCCGCCTGCCTCATTCAGGGAAGAATTAAAAAACCTGGCCCTGAATCCGGTGCCCGGCATGCACCGCTACATGCCCAACGCAGGCTACCCGGAAACAAGACAGGCTGTGGCAGACGTTCTGTCCGCACGAAGCGGCCTTGCTTTTACCTCCCAGAACATTGTCATGACCTGTGGTGCGGGCGGAGGCCTGAACGTTGTCCTCAAAACAATACTTAATCCCGGCGAGGAAGTCATCATCCTTTCCCCGTTTTTTGTGGAATATAAATTCTACATCGATAATCATGGCGGAGTTTCCCGGGAAGTTTCCACCCGGGATGACTTCCAACTGGACCTGGAAGCCATTGGCCAGGCCATTGGCCCTAAAACCAGGGCGGTTATCCTCAACTCACCTAACAATCCTACCGGTGTCATATACAGCGGGTCATCCTTAAAGGCCCTGGAAGTTCTACTGGAATCCCGGCAAAAGGAACTAAACAGGGAAATTTACGTAATTTCTGACGAACCCTACTCTAAAATTGTATATGAAGGAACCACCATGCCGTGCATTTTTAAATGCCTGACCAACACAATCGTTGTCACCTCCCACAGCAAGGACTTGGCGCTGCCCGGCGAGCGTATCGGCTACATAGCTGTAAGCCCGAAGTGCGCTGATGCTGAACAGATTATCGAGGGCCTGGTTTTCTGCAACCGCACCCTTGGCTTTGTAAATGCGCCGGCCTTAATGCAAAGGCTGGTCACCAAACTCCAAGGGGAAACAGTGAACATTGGCGAATACCAGGAAAAAAGAGATATTTTATATGATAACCTTACCGCCATGGGCTATGACCTGGTTAAGCCAATGGGCGCCTTTTACCTGTTTCCCCGCTCACCCCTGCCGGATGATGTTCAATTTGTGCAAGCAGCCCAAAAATACAACCTTTTGTTGGTGCCGGGCAGCGGCTTTGGCAAGCCGGGATTCTTCCGTATTTCTTATTGTATTGACAAGCAAATCATTATTAATTCCCTGCCGGCATTCCGGGAACTGGCCAGCGAACTGGGCCTTGGCTAAAGCTATATCCCTTGTAAAAGGACAAAGCAAAAGCCGGCAGTCTGATGATCATCTTCCTGCCGGCTTTTATTATTAATAATTGCGATTCTTAATCCTCTGATTCCGACAACATGATAACTTTCTCATGCATGTGCAAATTCAACTGTTCCATTACACGCTCCAGGGATTCAGGGTCAGTGAGCACAAATCCGTTTTCCCATCTCTCCAATAAGTACTGGGTAAACCCAATGTACTCATGGACCATGGCCAGGGCATACAACTCCTTACACCTGTTATTTTCCGGCCGGCACTGGCGCTCCGGTGTGTTCATGTGGGTTAGTTTGAAATTAGATAACTGATTATATCTTCTAGTCCAGGTTAGAACTCCTTCATGCAATGATATCTCCTCACCACAGGTATCGCAGACAAATCTGGACAATGTCTTTAACCTCCCTATTGAACATGCCTACCTTCATATTACTATAACACAGGGATTAACCCTAATCTACACTCTACATCATAATATTATAATTAGCAGGTAGCTACTCAGGAGTCAGAAATCAGGAATCAGGAGTCAGAATGAAAAACCAGCGAAAACATTTGAAGATTTACTGGTATGGCAGAAGGCGCACCTGTTTGTACTTGCGGTTTATCGTTTATCCATGGCGTTTCCGAAGTATGAGATATACGGTTATTCTGAATTCTGACTCCTGAATTCTGAATACCTGAATAGTAACATTAGCAGGTATGAAAGCATAAAGAGTAGAATACTGGATTTAGGAGGTGAACCTGCTTGACTGTGGAACTGGACGTTAAACTCTATCAAAAAATAAAGGCCCTCCTCCCTATTATAGAAGAAAAACTTAAAACCAAAGATCCCGGGGTTGTCTATGTTAACCAAAATCCAATGCTTTGCAGCCCTTTTAATGTTCTGGTATACAGGCAAAAACAGGGTCAGCCTGTTACTGTGTATAAAATAACAATCCCCTCAGAATTATACAAAAATGATGCTTTAGATGGTATCGTTGATTTTATAATTGCCAATATACATGACCAGCAGCATCAATAACTACAGATTGTTATAATCTACCTTGGGGGTTAAGAATTAAATCACTTCCAGAAAGGACACTTTAGTATGAAACAGTGGTATGTTGAAGATGCCGGCGGTGGTTGCCGGGCTTTCTCCGAAATAGTGGTTCTTGTTTCCGAGGAACCAAGGGAAATATACTGGTCGGCCATTCCCCTCACCTGGTCAAATAATTTCAGCCTTGAAGAAATTGTGTGCCAGCAAGTTCTAGATCTGATGGCCCGGGCGGGGGTATCCAAAAAAGATCATCTCTTTGTTTGCTCCGGCAATATTTTTTCTGGCTTTCACCGCTGGCTTAATGAACATCATTACCATTGGGAAACCGTTAAAATGGATGGACTTGCCCACGAGGTGGCAGAAAACATATTTAGCGCCCAGATAAACGAAGCCGGTTTTCCCCTGGACATTCAACTGGTTGACCGGAACTACCGAAATTTTTACCAGGCTATTGAAAGCTGGGTAATGGAAAACCCGGCCAGACATTGTTATTTAAAAGACCGGCAGGTAAGACAAAAACCTGTCGAAACCCGTTATGTGATTAAAAGCAATGGCAGCCGGACCCAGAAATGTGACCAGTGCCGGGGTAAAATAATGCCCTTTACGCCGGTTGTGGAGTACAGGCACCGGGAAAACGGCAAAAGAATCCGCCGCTTTTATCACTTGTCCTGTTCACCTGTTGAGCCCTTGAAAAACCGCCTGTCTGAACACACCGTTTGCCGGCATAACGAAAATGTTACCGGCGTATTGACCGGCGTCCGCACAGGCGCCCGGTGTGCGGTGTGTAATGAATTGATGCAGCCAGGTGAAACTGCCTTTTACGGCTACCAGGCAGGGAAGCTTTTTTGCGGGCACCCGGGCTGTCTGGATGGCGCCAGCCCGGACCCCGGCCCGGTTCGCCACCCGGAAGCATCTAATGCCTGAATTTCAGCAGTGGATTAGCTTACTCCCGCAATAGCAAAGGCTTGAAGTTTAAATGATCAGCACTGGTAAGGAAAAAATTAATGCCCCAGGCCTGATCAGGCAGCCGGGACCGGCAGGCCCCGGCATGCAGGTGGCCATATACTGCGGTGCTTACATTGTACTTTTGCATTAATTCAATGACCCCGGAATACTCGTGCCTTTCATTGGTGGGCATATAATGGGTCATGGCCAGAACCTCCCCCTGGCCGGCCAACCGCAGCGAGTTTTCCAGCCTGCTTAGTTCCCGCTGGTATATTTTTAAGTCTTCTGCCTGGAATAGCGCCCCGTTAGGGCAAAGCCAGCCCCGGGTACCGCAAATACTAAGATTCCCCACAGTGAAGCAATCATTCTGGATTAACGTGACGTTTGACGGCAAGACGGCCCTTACCCTGGAAATGCTTTGCCACCAGTAATCATGGTTTCCCTTTACAGCCACAATATGCCCCGGTAAGCGGCCCAAAAATTCCAGGTCCGGCCCGGCCTCTTCCAAATTCATGGCCCAGGAGATGTCTCCGGCAACCAGAACCAGATCATTCATGCCCACAGCGGAGCACCAGTTATCGTAAATTCTTCTGGCATGTTGTTCCCAGACGCGGTCAACCTCGGCCATGGGCTTGTATTCAGCAACATCGTCCCAGTTAGGTAAGTCTACGGGCCGGCGAAATGACAGATGCAGATCGCTAATGGCAAATATTTTCAAATACAACCCCTCCGATATGTTTACACACCATTTTAACATAGTAGAGGGTCTAGAGGACCCGGGGAAACTAAGTAGTTCGGGGAAGGGCTTCCACCTGGTTTTAAGCGGGCCAGTTATTTACTGTCCTTAGTACGCTTCCCGGGGCTTCTTCTCTCTTTCCTCTTGTTCTTCCTTTTCCGGTACCGGTTTCTGGTCGATCAAGGACCTTAAAAGAATGATTCCGAACCAAACGCCCGCCGCCCCGGATACCCCCGGGTCAGCTAAAAAGTTAAAGGGATAGCCCCGGCCAAAAAGATCCAGCCACAGCGAACCCGGTACCAACCCGAGGAGACCGGCAGGGATACCCTGCATGATCAATAACTCCGGCTTAAAGCTAAACACCACCGGCCCGCCCAAAAACCTGCCAAGCTCAATAAGTATACCGGACAGCACCGTGACAACAGCCAATAAGACACTCTCCAGCCCAAAGCCATATAATCCGTAATGGTAATAGGTTTGGTAAAAATATGTGTATAGTAATGTGAAGACCCCGGCCATAATCAGTGCCTGTCCTACCGGGAAGGTATTCGGCCTTTGTTTTGTCATTTTTCTAAACACCACATCCCCAACTTTTTTCATAAGACACCAACTACTGTTGTCTTGAACGAGACTTCATTCAGAGGGGGATTCAACCCCCTCTGAATGTTAGCCGAGTCCATACTGGACTTAACCGCCCTTTGAAACCCGCCGCCTACAGAGGCGGGGGTCTTAGGGCGGATTAGTTCAGTGATAAATACCGGCGCCCCCGGGCTTAACCCTGTCTGCCAAATAAGTCAAACCCATTCACGTCTTTATGCAGATCTTCCCCGCTGGCGGGGGAACTTATCAGTAGTCTTCGGGCCCCAACTCCTACAACATCCAGCAACTGTCCGGCCCTGTTCAATTCCTCTTCCAGATTGCTTGCTCCGCCCAAATGCCGGCAATTACCCGGCGGACAGGTTACCACCAGCACTCCGGCAGCTCCCGCCTCAAGGGCCTCTAAAATCCAGCCAACCTGCAGCGCCTTAACGGTGGGGAGTTTAATAACTGCTGCTCCGCCAGGCAGGGTTTGTTCCAGTTCCCCTGGCAGAATACCGTAACAAACAGTTCGCTGGCATACAAACACGACAAGCGACTTTTCTTTAACCCGGCGAATGGCCTTCCGGACATCGACGTCACGCAATCCCCTGACGGTAATGGCCCCGGCCGGGCAGGCAGCAGCACAAATTCCGCAGGCCTGGCAGGCCTCTTCAGAAATGCTGGCCCGCCAATTCATTATTGGCGCCCCGTACGGGCATACCCGCAAGCAGGTCAGGCAGGCAGCGCACTTCTCCGCCCTCACCTCGGCGCCCAATCCGCAGCGCAGACAGCGCTCCGCTTCAGCCGGCGCATCATCCCCGGCATAGCCAAGCTCCAGGCTGGCAAAACTCTTTTTTCTTACCCGGGCCTCCATCAGCTGCGGCTCCCGCCGGGGGTAAACCGGCAGGCGGTCCCGTACCGCCGGAGGCAATTCACCAATTGATTCGTGCAGGTCAATAACCGGCACCGGCCCCAGGCCCCTGAGATACCTGTCCACAGCCACTGCCGCCCGGTGACCGCCCGCTATCGCCGCTATGGCCGGACCTGGCCCTTGAGCTACCTCACCGCAAGCAAAAATTCCCGCCACCGGGGTGGCGGAGGTCTGGTCCACCGTCAGGCGACCCCCTGGAAAAGGAATCCCGCTCCCCTCCAGAAAACTCAGGTCAGCTTGCTGACCAATGGCCAGAATGATCGTATCACACGCCAGGGTGGTTCTGCGGTCCTCGTAATATACAGGATTAAAGCAGCCAAAGGCATCAAAAACCGCCTTGACTTCCTTTACTTCCAAGCCGGTAACTGAATTGTCTTCAACTATCACCCGGACAGGACCGAAACCCGGCGCAATACTAACGCCCTCGGCCAGGGCCTCTTCGATTTCCCAGGCATGGGCGGGCATTTCCCAGCGTCTTTCCAGACAGGTTACGGTTACCTCGGCAGCACCAATGCGTATAGCCGTTCTGGCCACATCCATGGCCACATCACCGCCGCCCAGGACCAAAACCCGGTTCCCGGCGCCTGTTGGCCGACCGGCATTGGCATTTTGCAAAAAGGGCAGGGCCAGCAACACTTGTGGATATTCAAAGCCCGGCAGCGTGCGGCTAAGGGATAATCCCACGGCAATAACAACTGCCTCATAATCCCTGCGCAGCTGCGCCAGGGCTATATCTTTACCAACCTCTGTACCGCAGCAGAACTCAACGCCGGCCGCCTTTATTTCCATAATATCCTGGCGCACGGCCTCCCGGGGCAGCCGGTAGACCGGAAGGGAAACCTGCAGGTGCCCGCCGGGCTCGGCATGCCGGTCAAACACCTTTACCCGGTAGCCCCACCTGACCAAATCCAGGGCGGCTGTGAGGCCTGCCGGGCCTGCCCCCACAACGGCAACCCGCCCTTTGGCCAATGGCGCGTCACTGGCGTAGGAGCGCCATTGTTCAGGGTACCGGCAGGCTGCGGGGCCATGCTCCATAGGCCCTATCTTTGCTGCCTGTTCCAGGGCAAACCTCTTCAGTGCCCTGATGCCAAGAGGCTGGTCAACCGTACCCCTGCGGCATGCTTCCTCGCAAGGATGGGAACACACCCAACTGCAAACCGAGGCAAAGGGGTTGCTGGCTTTAATAAGGACGGCAGCCCTGACGTAGTCACCCCTGGTTATAGCCTCCAGGTAGCCTCTGGCATCGGTATGTACCGGACAGCGATGATTACAAGGAGGTAGTGCAGAAGTCATTGTTAGTTCCCCCATCCCAAGTTAATTTAACGTTCCTCCGGTTCCCCGGGTAATTGAACGAGACTTCATTCAGAGGGGGATTCAATCCCCTCTGAATGTTAGCCGAGTTCATACTGGACTTAACCGCCCTTTGAAATCCGCCGCCTGCAGAAGCGGGGGTCTTAAGGCGGATTAGTTCAATGATGAATGTTGCGGGGTCTGGGCAGCGGCCACAAATTGTTGGGGTCCATGGTTTGCAGGGCGGTTAGAAATCTGGTGCGCAGCTCCGGATACAATCCCACCAGGTGGTGAACCACTTCCTTGATTTCCTCCCGCTTGGTTTTGCCGCTGACAGGGCAGGGATTAACAATCACCGGCAGGTTTTCCCGGTCCACAAAATTCTGGACCGTCCGTTGAGTGTGGTAAACCAGGGGCCGGATCAGGGTTAGTTCACTGCGGTCCATATAAGTGCGGGGGGAAAAGGTTCTGAACTGCCCGGTGTAGAATAGACTCATAAAAAAGGTTTCTATGGCATCATCAAGGTGATGTCCCAGAGCTACCTTATTGCAGCCAATGTCTCTGGCTGCATTGTTTAGAGCGCCACGGCGCAGGTTGGCACAAAGGGCACAGGGGTTTTTCTCATTGCGCTCATCAAACACAACCTCGGCAATATTGGTTTTTTTCCAGGTAAAGGCAATGCCCCGCTCCCGGCAAAACTCCTCCAGCACCTGGACTTCCACAGGCCAGCCCGGATCAACGAAAAGCCCTTGCACCTCAAAAGCAACCGGTATCTCCCTGCGGATTAACTGCAGAACATGCAGCAAAGCCATGCTGTCCTTACCGCCTGAAAGGCCCACCGCCACCCTGTCGCCATCTTTAATCATTTCGTAATCTGTAACAGCCCTTTTAACTTTTCCTTTAAACCACTTCAGGTATGAGTACTTCAAAATCTGACTGCTCCCTTTCCAGTGGTGCAATTATTTTGCGATCTTTGCCGCAACTAAACCATTATACCCCATGATCTGCTGGTGAAACAACAATGCGCATGCAGGTAATAAGACACTACACCGCGAATTAACTGATTTGGAAAGGAGACAGGGCAGATGGAAAAATGGGCAATCATGCTTCTGACAGGACTGTTCCTGGGGGCAGCATTTTTGATTGGCTCACCTGCTGTAAAGGCAATGGTTAACGGGAAAAAGCAGGTTATGCTAACTTTTGATGACGGGCCCCACCCGGATTATACGCTCAGAATTCTGGATATTTTGGATCAGCACCAGGTCAAGGCTATTTTCTTTGTTGTGGGCCAGGAGGTTGACCACAATACAACAATCGTGGAAGAAATACACCAGCGGGGCCACCTGTTAGGTAATCACACCTACAGCCACCGCAATGTCACAACCATTCCAAGGGAAACACTTTTAGAAGAACTTGCGGCAACAGATGCCCTGATTGAGAATATTACCGGCTATAATCCTGCTTTTTTCAGACCCCCCCGGGGTGACTACAATATTGACACGGAACTAATCCTGGCGGAAACAGGGCACTCCATGCTAATGTGGGATGCATGCCTTGAAAGGCTTGACCTCAATAAATCCCGGCAGGCAGTTGATACTTTACTTAGAAGAACAGCCTGGAAAACAAATCTGGTACTCCTGCTGCACGACGGAGATCCCTCGGGGCGCCACAGCCGGCAAATTACAGTCGATGCCCTGCCTTTGTTAATTGAAGAACTAAGAGTTCGCAACTACCAGTTCATCGATCCAACCAGCCCTTCCGGAGCCGCATTTATAGCTGCCTATATTGAGGCTGGCTCAAGTCAGTGGTACCGGGAACCGCGTTTCTGGGCCGGGAGTATGGTACTGCTGGCCTCTCTACCTGTCATTGCCCTGAGGCGCAAAGCCTTCCGGCAATCGGCAAGACAATGCTAAAATTATTTGACACGAACACTCTAAAGCAAGTCAACCGCGGCGCCACCTACCCAGATGGCAGGAAGGTAGCCGGACGCAACTTTGTAGCCAGACCGGACGGCCGAAGCCTTTTACAAGCTGATCAGAAACCGGGCCACTACCACTTTACCCCGGACTCAAAGCTCATTGACAGAGTACGCCGGCGCTGGCCCTACCTATCAGACGTCCGGGAGCGGGCCAGGGATCTGGAAGATCTGTTGGGCTGTACAAACAAAGCCAAATCACCTTGCAGTAAATAAAAAGTGCCCGGTAAAGTTTTGCCGGGCACTTTGAAAACATATGCTTTCCTGGGATTACATTAGGAACTGACAATCCAATTGTGGCCGCCGTTATTATCCCAGTTGGCAGCGCTGTCCTTAAAGCAAAAAGCCATTTGATTTGTGTGCATCGGGAACGTTTTTTCCCATCCCCGGGCCGTACGGTCCATTTTTACAGTGCTGGTGTTTTGCCAGTTCAGGCCATAACCTGTGTGGATAAACACCTGATCAGCACCGGACTTGTCCAGTAATCCATTGTAGCAAATGGTAACATCACGACCGTAACCCGCCGATTTAACCTCAACACCTTTTTGCATGTCATTCCAAGCTTGTACCATTTTAATAAACCTCCTTGCTTTGTTATTGAAGCTTTTTAGTATTCCATATATAAGGTGCTTCCCTGGAGAATGGTTATACCTGGGAAATTATGCCAATGTTTTATAGAAAGGTTGATCCATATGAACTGGGTTTTATCCATTTTGCTAAATGCCCTGGCCCTGGTGCTGGCCGACTATTTACTTGACAGTGTGCGTATTGCGGGATTCTTTTCCGCCCTGCTGGCCGGCCTGGTTCTGGGCCTGATAAACACCTTCATCAGACCGGTGCTGATTCTACTTACTCTGCCTCTGACATTCTTTTCCCTGGGCCTGTTCATCTTTTTTGTCAACGCCCTTACCTTTGCCGCCACCTCCTGGCTGGTACCGGGATTTGATGTTCTAAGTTTCTGGGGCGCTTTCTGGGGAGCATTGCTGACAAGTATCATCGGCTGGATTTTAAGCCTGGTGCTTGGTTCCCGTCGCAGCTATTAACATTTTGTGTATATATTCAATGAAACCGGTGTTAAGGCACAGCGTTATCACCGCTCACTCCAGTGCTCCGCGCCGACAACACCCCGGCTTGTTTCGGACAGGACTAGCGGCGCTGCAAAGGCGGCGATTGATTTGTTTGGTTTTTCAAGCTCCGGAGCATTGACCCGCCCGACCGGTACACATATAATTAAGTAATGTAAAATATTAGCAACTGCTTGTCCTTTTGAACGAGACTTCATTCAGAGGGGGACTCAACCCCCTTTGAATGTTAGCCGAGTTCATACTGGACTTAACCGCTCTTTGAAACCCGCCGCCTACAGAGGCGGGGGTCTTAGGGCGGATTAGTTCAGTGATAACTAAACCGGAGGTGATCATGTGGAGAAAAAACCCGTGGACCTAAAGGCGGTGTCTTCCGAAGGCGGGGATGATGAAAAGACCGAAAGCTACCTGGTGCCGATACTGTGGTACTAACAATTCCCGCCTCTGCGGGATTATTCTTTAATAAGCAGAACCAAAATGGTAAAATGTTAGATAAGTATCATTTGGTCAGCCTCAAATCACCAAGATCATTCAGCTGTCTGGTAATAATACAGCAATCAGCAGGAGGTGAATAATGTGATTAGCGTTAAGATTAAGGGCGTAGCTTTTGATATCTCAGGCAATCCCATGATCCTGTTGATGGATGAGAGCGAGCAGCGTGTGCTTCCCATATGGATTGGTGTGCTGGAGGCTAATGCAATTGCCGTTGCCCTTGAGCAATTTACCCTGCCCCGGCCACTTACCCATGACCTGATGATTAATCTGGGGCAATCCCTTGGCGCAACCATTACCAAGGTAATTATCACTGACCTGAAGGATAATACGTTTTACGCTGAAATCCACTTGCTCCGGGACTGCCAGGAAATACTTCTGGATGCCCGGCCCAGCGACGCCATCGCCCTTGCCCTTCGCGCCAGAGCCCCCGTCTACATTAACAAACAAGTTGCTGACCACATGCTGCAAATTACCGATGTTATTGACAATGCACACCAGGAGGAATTTGAAAAGTTCGCCCAGGAAATAGCCCGGGAGTATAAAAAAACCCTGCACTAATTGAACGAGACTTCATTCAGAGGGGGATTCAACCCCCTCTGAATGTTAGCCGAGTCCATACTGGACTTAACCGCCCTTTGAAACCCGCCGCCTACAGAGGCGGGGGTCTTAGGGCGGATTAGTTC